>CAZEDC010000120.1:0-3936 GCA_964510985.1 uncultured Dehalococcoidia bacterium | reverse complement strand
GGTTTAGGCGGGCATAATGCGCTTGTGCCTGGGGTCGCCATATGCTATCTTCTCTTGGTACTTTTGCGGTCAGAGGTAGCGGTTAATGTTTCGACACGATGTGCTGGTGGTAGGGGGCGGCCTGGCTGGAATGAGGGCAGCCCTGGAGGCGGCACGGGGCGGAGTGGACGTGGCCCTGGTCTCCAAGGTCTACCCGACGCGCAGCCATTCGTCGGCGGCCCAGGGTGGAATCAACGCCGCCTTCGGCGAAGACGACTCCACCGATCAGCACACCTTCGATACGATCAAGGGAAGCGACTACCTGGGCGACCAGGACGCGGCGCAGGTGCTGTGTGAAGACGCACCCAACGACATCCTGGAATTGGAGCACTTGGGGGTCGTCTTCAATCGTAAGGAGAACGGCCGTCTCGCCCTCCGTCCCTTTGGTGGCGCCGGCGCGGAGCGCACCTGCTATGTGGCCGACATCACCGGCCAGGCGATTCTCCACGTGGTATGGGAGCAGCTTGTAAAGAGCGGTATCACCTCTTACGACGAATGGTTCGGAACGCGGCTCATTGTCGAGGACGGCCGCTGCCGCGGCCTCGTCGCCTCGGACATGCGCTCGGGCGAAATCCACACCTTTCAAGCGAAAGCAGTGATTCTGGCGACGGGCGGCCTGGGCAGAGTCTACGAGCCCTCCACCAACGGCTACATCTGCACCGGCGACGGCATGGCGCTGGCCTATAGGGCCGGCGCGGCGTTGATGGACATGGAGTTCACTCAGTTCCATCCCACAACCCTCTATCCCAGCGGCGTCCTGATCACCGAGGGAGCCCGGGGCGAGGGCGGCTACCTGCTGAACTCCGAGGGCGACAGGTTCATGTCCAAATACGCCCCGCAGCGGATAGAACTGGCTTCCCGAGACGTGGTAGCCCGTGCCGAGCAGACCGAGATCGACGAAGGCCGAGGCGTGAACGGTTACGTCTTCCTGGACGTTCGCCACCTGGGACGCGAGGTAATCCAGACCAGGCTTTCCCAGATATACGAGCTGGCCCGGGACCTGGCGGGGACCGACCTGCTGACCGAGCCTGTGCCGGTCCGGCCCGGCATGCACTACCAGATGGGCGGAATCAAGACCGACGTGGACGGCCGCGGTACGCTTCCAGGGCTCTACGCCGCCGGTGAGTGCGCATGCGTCTCCGTCCACGGCGCCAACAGGCTGGGAGGCAACTCTCTGCTCGAAACGGTCGTGTTCGGCCGTCGCGCAGGCAAGGCCGCGGCACAAGAGGTGAGTGGCCTGTCTCTGCCGGACGTCTCGGATGCGCCGGCCGATGACGAGCGGTCCGCCATAGCGGCCATTCTCCAGCGCCAGAACAACGGGTTACGGTCGGCCACCCTACGGAAAGAGTTGGGCGCTGCCATGCGGGAATACGCCGGGGTCTTCCGCGACGCCCAGGGGCTCAGCCACGCCGAGGAGGCGGTCCGGCAGCTAAAAGACCGCTACTCGCAGGTCTACGTGCAGGACAAAGGGCGGGTATTCAACACTGATCTCATCACCATGCTGGAACTGGGAAACATGCTGACGCTGGCCGAGTCCATGGTCGCCAGCTCGATACCGCGGCATGAGAGCCGGGGCTCCCACTCGAGGACGGACTACCCGCAGCGAGACGACGACGAATGGCTGAAGCACACCCTGGTATTCGACTCGCCCGACGGGCCCCGCCTGGACTACGCTCCAGTCAATATCACCAGGTGGCAGCCCGAGGCGCGGACGTACTAAGAAACTATCTCACAAAGGGAGGTAATTTACACCCACCCACCCACCCGCCCTCAAGGGTTTTTATTCCTTGGGGGCACATCCCCCAGACCCCTTGACAGAGGGGGACACCCCCTCTGCGCTCCCCCGCAAGAGTTTTGAGATACTTACTAAACCATATCCCAATTCGGACGCCCACCAGGGATCCCGACCGGGAGGACTGAATAATTGAAAGCGACGTTCAACATAGAGCGTTATAACCCCGATTCCGGGAGGTCTTCGACCTTCTATCAGGAATACCAACTGGATCTTGACGGCTCGTCAACGGTCCTCGACGGCCTGGTGAAAATCCGTGAGGAAGCGGACGGGACCCTGGGATTCCGGTGCTCCTGCCGCAGCTCGATTTGCGGCTCCTGCGCCATGCGGGTCAACGGCCACGCGACTCTGGCCTGCAACACCAAGGTCGTGGACGTCATGCCCACCAGTGGTGCCCCCATCGACGTGGCGCCGGTGGGAAACATGCAGGTGATAAAGGACCTGGTCGTGGAGTTCAAGCCCTTCTGGGACAAGGTCGGTGCCGTCCAGCCATGGCTACAGCCCCAAGGCGCGGAGCCAGAGGGGGAACATTTGGCCTCCAATGAGTCCATGCTGCACCTGGCCAGCGTCATGGGCTGCATCATGTGCGGCTCCTGTGTCTCAGACTGCACCGTTTTGAAGGTCGATTCCAATTTCCTGGGCCCGGCGGCACTGGCAAAGGCTTACAGGTTTGTCGCCGACTCCAGGGACGACGCCGACAACACTCGCCTGGATAGCCTGAACGAGTACGGGGGTATCTGGGACTGCACCCGCTGCATGGAGTGCGTCGAGGTCTGTCCGAAGTCCGTGGCCCCCATGGACCGCATCATGGCCCTCCGGGACAAGGCCATGGAGGCGGGTTACACCAACACCTATGGCGCCCGCCACGCCACCGCCTTCTCAGAACTGGTCGAGCACGGCGGCACACTGGACGAACTCAGGCTGCCCATCAAGACGTTCGGACTGTTCAATCTGAAAGAGATGCTCAAGCTGGTCCCGATTGGAATCCGCTCGCAGCTTGCGGGGAAGCGTCCGCCTATATTCCATAAGAGCATCCCCGGGGTCGAGAACGTTCGGCGTATTTTTAAGAAGGTCGAGGGCAAGAGATGAAGTACGCCTTTTATCCCGGCTGTGTTGCGAAAGGGGCCTGCCCGGAGCTTTATTCGGCCACTATCGAGGTCTGCAAGGTGCTGGGGATCGAGCTGGACGAGGAGGCGATGGCCAGCGCTTCGTGCACCGGGTCAGGAGTCCTGCAGGAGAAGAACCTGCGGCTAGGCGACACGCTCAACGCGCGGAATTTCGCCCTGGCCGAGCGCTCCGGTCATCCCCTGTTGACGATCTGCTCCACCTGCCAGGGTGTCATGGGCCAGGCCAACGCCCGACTAAAGGCCGACAAGGGGTACCTGGCGGAGATCAACGCCGACCTGGCCGAGGAAGGGCTCGAGTACAGAGGGACTGTGGAGCCCAAGCACCTGCTCTGGGCGATCATCGAGGACGTTGGCCTCAAAAAGCTGAAGTCTATGGTCGTGCGGCCCCTCAAGGGCTTCCGGATCGCACCGTTCTACGGTTGCTACATCGTACGGCCGTCCTCTGCCCTGGGCTTCGACGAGCACCCCGACCGCCAACAGTCTCTGGAGCTGCTGATCGAAGCCGTCGGTGCCGAGGTGGCCGACTTTCCCGGCAAGACCAAGTGCTGCGGCTTCCCGATTCTGACGATCAACGGCGCCAACTCTCTCAACATGGTGGCCGACCACACCATAGACGCCAAGAGCCGCGGCGCCACGGCCATGGTCACGCCGTGCCCCCTGTGCCACCTCAACCTGGACGCCTACCAACCCAATGCGGCCAAAGCCCGAAAGACACCCATCGACCTTCCAATTCTCCACCTGCCGCAGCTAGTCGGGTTGGCCCTTGGCGTGGATCCCAAAGCTATGCGGGTGAACAAGCATATCGTATCGACCAAGTCGCTGCTCTCCGAGCTGGCGGTGGCCCCGTAATCTGCGTACCCAACCAATTTGAATTAACATACTGTCATGCTGAGGAGCGGAGCGACGAAGTATCTGGGGGTGGGTGGCGGTCGGTGTCTGGGGTGGGAGCCCCCCACCCCAGACCCATAGCTTCGCTCA
>CAZEDC010000119.1:0-22551 GCA_964510985.1 uncultured Dehalococcoidia bacterium | reverse complement strand
CAGCACCTGGTCGATGGGGCTGGCCGCCAGGCCGCCGGATACGATGGCCTCGAACTCTGCCTCGGTGTCGGCGATGCCGCCGCCGGTGCCGCCCAGTGTGTAGGCGGGGCGGATCACCAGGGGCAGGCCGAGGTCGGCGGCGACGCGTCTTGCCTCGTCCATGGAGCCGACGGTGGCACTGGGCGGCACTGGCTCGTCGATGTCCAGCAGCAGTTGGCGGAAGAGTTCGCGGTCCTCGGCGGTTCGGATGGTCTGGAGCGGCGTGCCCAGCAGCCGGACGTTGAACCTGTCCAGGACGCCGGCGTCGGCCAGCTCCACCGTCAGGTTCAGGCCGGTCTGGCCGCCCAGCGTGGGCAGGATGCCGTCGGGGCGCTCGGCCTCGATGATTCTTGCCAGCACCTCGACGGTCAGGGGCTCGATGTAGACGATGTCGGCGATGCCCTCGTCGGTCATGATGGTGGCCGGGTTGGAGTTGACCAGCACCGTGGTGACGCCCTCCTCGCGGAGGGCCTTGCAGGCCTGGGTGCCGGCGTAGTCGAACTCGGCGGCCTGCCCGATGACAATGGGGCCGGAGCCGATGACCAGGACTTTTTGTGGTTTAGGGTTGGTCATTACTCACCAGGTGAGTACAGCTGAATCCCTGGGATCGCCTGGAAATGGTGGTCGGAAGTGTACACCGAGCAGCTATACTCCCGGGCCAGGGTGGCGATCAGTACATCTTGGAGCGGCAAGGGAGTTCCCCTCTGGCGGAGTTCGAAGGCCGCCCGGCCTGTCTCACTCCACGTTTCGCGGGTCTCAGGTAGAAATGGTATGGCCTGAAACCATAGCCGAAGCCTGTCCCATTCCGATGGGTTTCTTGCCCCCTGTAACACTTCCGCGATCACGATACCAACCATGGCGACCTGGCTTGTCGCCAGCAAATTATCTACCTCAAGACTCTCGGCTGATTCACCAGACCGGAGTGCATTGACCCAGATCGAGGTATCAACGATGATCATAAGCCTACCGGGGCTCCATGTGACGGAACTCGTACCAGTCGTCCAAGCTCAGGTCGAGCGTTCCAAGAGCGGACCTAAGCTGTTGAATCCGTTGTTTCGTCAAGTATTCTTCCAAGACTTTGCTCACCGCCGCGCTTTTACTCTTGGAACCGGTTGCCTTGACAACCTCATCGAGCAATTCTTCGTCCACGTTCAAGGTTGTGCGCATCATAAAACCTCATCAATAGAGTGCGTCACTATTATACATCATTTATGTACATCATCCACCATCGCCAGGAAGCGGTCGAAGACGTACTCGTTGTCGCGGGGGCCGGGCGAGGCCTCGGAGTGGTACTGGATGCTCATGACGGGCAGGGACCTGTGCCGCAGGCCCTCGACGGTGCCGTCGTTGAGGTTGACGTGGCTGACCTCGACCTCGGACGGCAGGCTGTCGGCGTCAACGGCGTAGCCGTGGTTCTGGGAGGTGATGTGCACCAGGCCGGTGGCCACGTCTCGCACCGGGTGGTTGCCTCCGCGATGGCCGAACTTGAGCTTGAAGGTCCGGCCTCCGAAGGCGCGGCCCAGCACCTGGTTGCCCAGGCAGATGCCCATGATGGGCACCCGGCCCAGCAGGCCTTTGGCTGTCTCGACGGCGTAGTCCAGCAGCTCGGGGTCGCCGGGGCCCGGCGATAGCAGGACCCCGTCGGGTCTTCTGTCCAGGATGTCGCTGGCAGAGGCGGTGGCAGGGATGGCGGTGACCTCGCAGCCCCTGGAGCGTAGGAGGCGCAGGATGTTGTACTTGAGGCCGTAGTCGCTGACGAGTATGTTGCGCGTGATCGGCGGCGCTTCCATGCCCGGAGGCACCCGGTCCCAGCCGTAGGGGTTGTCGGTGCTGACCTGCCGCACGAAGTCAACGTCGCCGTAGCCAGGCAGGTCGCGGAGACGGGCCAGGGCCGTCTCCGGGGACTCGTCGATGGCGATCACGCCCATCATCACGCCGCGGGTCCTGAGCCGCCGGGCGATGGCCCGTGTGTCTACCCCGCTGATACCGGGTACGCCCTGGGAGGCCAGGAACTCGTCGATGGTCATGGTGCTATCGGCGTGGCTAGGGCGGGCACAGTGCTCGCGCACGACGAAGCCTGACACCTGGACCCTGCGGGACTCGAAGTCGCTCTCGTTGATGCCGTAGTTGCCGATGAGCGGGTATGTGGGGACGACGATCTGTCCGGCGTAGGAGGGGTCGGTCAGCATCTCCTGGTAGCCGGTCATGGAGGTGTTGAAGACTACCTCGCCGTGGGCCGGTTTTTCGGTCGCGCCGAAGGCGTAGCCACGGTAGACCGAGCCGTCTTCAAGGACCAGGTGGGCGGGCTTAGGCATGATCAGACTCACACATGATTACTTTCCATAGGGGTGCGGGACCGAGAAACCCCTGATTGTCACTACGAACCTCCCGACGCATCGGGACTCCATTTTGTCACCTCGAGCGGAGGCGAGAGGTCTATAATTTAGGCGACCTTGGTGAGACTAGAGCGCCCCGGTAAGTCTCCCTTAAGAAGCACATAAGAAGCACACCCCCCCGGTTACCTATTTTCGGACCAATGATCGTCATCCAAGCTGATGGGATACTGGCAGTCGACGCCCTATCCCAGTGGTTTGAGACCGGCGTGTTGCCACAATAGGGCGCTCCGCGGAAGACGAGCTTTTCCCATGTTGAAACATGAATGGGCCTACATCGCCATGATCTCGTAGACCCGGATGCTAGCAATGTATGGATTGCCCTGAGCGATTTTTTCTGCGGCGTCAAGGCTGTCGGCGTTGATTATGATATAGCCAGTAATCGATTCCATTCCCATTGGCAGGTCTTTGGTTCCCGCATCTGAGATCTCGCGCCCGCCGCTATGAAAACTTCCCTGGTCGACAATCTTGTCCGTGATTGATTCAAACCACTTGCCCCAAGCATCCATGATCTCGGGGGTGGGTGTTACGAATCCAAAAGTTAATAGTATGAATTTTTTCACTTTTCTCTATCCTTGCATGGCTTGTCTTCCCAGTTGCTCCGGTTAGACATCTATTGGCCGGACCAATCTCGTGCCAGGTCCTTCCATTGCGGGTTTATAGATTCTATAAGGGCTGTCTTCTTCGCCCTGTTCCATCTCTTGTGCTGCTTCTCACGAGCTAACGCCGCGGCGACGTCGCTTGTGGCCTCGTGGTACGCCAGCCAGGTGATGTTATACCTCTTGGTGAAGCCGTCAATAAGGCTGTGTTTATGCTCATAGACGCGTCTCTGTAGGTCGTTGGTGACGCCGATGTACAGCGTCCTGGTCGCGTTCGTCATGATGTAGACATAGTACTGGGCCATGGGGTTTTGCGGTGTGGGGTCTTAGATTTCTCGACTTCGCTCGAAATGACATGGGGTGGGACGCGGGTAATGACATCGCGAAGGAGTTCGCGCCGAAGGCGTAGCCGCGGTAGACCGAGCCGTCCTCCAGGACCAGGTGGGCGGGCTCAGGCATCTGGACCGTCCGTTGTGTACACCACTTCACCGCCTACGATGGTAGCGACCACGCGGCCTTTGAGCGTGGCGCCGTCGAGGGGGGTGTTTTTGCCCTTGGAGGCGAATCGGGACGCGTCCACAACCCACCCGGCGTCGGGGTCGAAGACGGTGATGTCGGCGGCTGCGCCCTTCTTCAGCGTGCCGATGTCCTGCCGGCCCAAGAACCCGGCCGGGGCCGCCGTCAGTTTTTCCAGAAGTAGGGGCAACGGTATTTTGTCATCGTGGACAAGAGACATCAGGGAGCCCAGGGCGGTCTCCAGCACGCTGATGCCGAAAGTGGCCTCGTCGAAACTGCACAGCTTCTTCACGCGGTTGTGGGGCGCGTGGTCGGTGGCTATGACGTCGATGGTCCCGTCTCGCAGGCCCCGGACCATGACCTCCACGTTCTCGCTTGCTCGGAGAGGCGGGTTGACCTTGGCCTGGGTGTCGTAGGCGCTGATGGTCAGCGGGTCGAAGGCTCCGGACGGCCCGGCGTCAAGGCGGCCCAGGACCGCCTCGTCGCTGAGGGTCAGGTGGTGGGGCGTGACCTCGCAGGAGACATCGATGCCCCTCTCCTTGGCCTGCCGGACCAGGTCCAGGGTCCCAGCGGTGCTGACGTGGGCCAGGTGCAGCCTGCCGCCGGTCAGCTCGGCCAGGGAGATGTCCCGGGCGACCATGATCTCCTCGGCCGAGTCGGGGATACCCTTGATACCCAGGCGGTTGGAGACCCAGCCCTCGTTCATGGCGCCGCCCTCGAACAGCTCGGGCACCTGGCAGTGGTTGATGATGGGCAGCCGCAGGGAGGAGGCATAGCTCAGGGCCTGGCGCATGATGTTGGGGTCGGCCACCGGTTGTCCGTCGTCGCTGAAACCGATGGCCCCGGCCTCGAGCAGCTCGCCCATCTCGGAGAGCTCTTCGCCCTTGCTGCCCTTGGTCACGCAGCCGATGGGCAGGACGCGGACGGCGCCCTCCTCCCGGGCCCGGCGCAGCACGAAGTCCACGGTGGCGCGGGTGTCCATGGTGGGCTTGGTGTTTGGCATGGCGCAGACGGTGGTGAACCCTCCCCTGGCCGCCGCCACGGTACCGGTGGCGATGGTCTCGTCGAACTCGTATCCGGGCTCTCGCAGGTGGCAGTGGAGGTCGATGAATCCTGGGGTCACGACCAGACCGGCGGCGTCGATTATCCGGGCCCCATCGGGCGGGGTGATCTGGCCGTCAAGGCCCCGGATGAGGCCGTCCCCGACCAGCAGGTCGGCGACCCGGTCGATCCCCTGGGCAGGGTCAATGATGCGGCCGCCGGTTATGAGCAAGGGTTTCATGTATTTTCTGCCTTCTTCACGATAGCCCGTCAGTGCGTTTGTCCAGGCCCGACTCCCGGCCGGGTGTGGTGATGCCGTAGAGGGCGGCCATGCGGACGGCGACGCCGTTGGTTACCTGCTCCTCGATGACGGACCGGGCGCCGTGGGCGACCTCGGGGTCAATCTCGATGCCCTCGTTCATCGGCCCGGGATGCATAACCAGGACGTCGGGCTTGGCCAGCCCCAGGCGTTTGGGCGTGATGCCGTACATACGGGAGTATTCGCGCAGTGTCGGCAGGTGTCCGGCCTGCTGACGCTCCAGCTGGAGGCGCAAAGCCATCACCACTTCGGCGTCTTCCAGGGCGCGCTCGACGTCCGTCTCGACCTCGACGGCGGCAAAGGGATGCCCTTCCGCCGACCGGTAGCCGTTTAGGAAGTCCGGTGGGATCAGCGTGGGTGGAGCGCAGAGGACCACGCGGGCGCCCATCTTGGTCAGGCCCCAGAGGTTGGAGCGGGCCACGCGGCTGTACAGGAGGTCGCCTACGATGACGACCTTTTTACCTTCGACCCCGCCCAGGTGACTTTGAATCGTGAAGATGTCCAGCAACGCCTGGGTGGGGTGCGCGTGGGCGCCGTCGCCGGCATTGATTACGCCGGCGTCCAGGTGGCGGGCCAGGAAATGGGGCGCGCCCGAGTGGGGGTGGCGAATGACGATAATGTCGGCGTTCATGGCCTGGATGGTCAGGGCGGTATTGTAGAGCGACTCCCCCTTGGCCACGCTGCTGCCGGAGACCGACACATTGATCACGTCGGCGCTCAGTATCTTGCCCGCCTGCTCGAAGGAGACCCGCGTGCGGGTGCTGGGCTCGTAGAACAGGGTTATCACCGTCTTGCCACGCAGGGTAGGCACCTTTTTGATGTCGCGGTGCAAGACCTCCTTCATGACCTCGGTGTTCTGTAGGACGGTCTCGATCTCCTGTCCGGAGAAGTCGTCCAGGTCCAGGATATGCCGCCGTGGTCCTGCGGATTGGCCTGACACGGAGGGTCCCGTTGTGGTCTGCCGGGCGGCGCCGCGGCGGGGTTTTTTAGTCTCTATACGGCCCGTCTGTGTCATGGTCCCCCCTTCCTCAATAGCAACACCTCTTCGACATCGTCGGTCTCGGCCAGGCGGACTTCGACCTCCTCTTCCAGCGATGTGGGGACGTTTTTGCCGACGTAGTCAGCCCGTATGGGCAGCTCCCGATGACCCCGGTCCACCAGGACGGCAAGCTGTATCTCGCTGGGCCGGCCCAGGTCGGTGAGGGCGTCCATGGCCGCGCGAATTGTCCGGCCGGTGTAGAGCACGTCGTCCACCAGGACCACCCGTTGCCCCTGGATGTTTACCGGTATCTCTGTGGGTCGCATCAGGGGCCTGGAGCCGCCCGAGACATCGTCCCTGTAGAGCCCGATGTCCAGGATACCCACGGTGACGTCCTCGCCCTCGGAGTCGTTTATCCACCTGGCGAGCCGTCGGGCCAGCGGGACCCCCCTGGTGTGCATTCCCACCAGGACGACGCCCTGGACCCCGCCGTTGCGCTCCAGGATCTCGTGGGCTATACGGATCAGGGCCCGTCTGATCTCGACGGCGGAGAGGATGGTCCGTTCTTCGAAGCTAACGGCCATGCTTAATCCCCCGTCCAGGCGCGGACCCATGGGGTTGCCGGGGTCCCATCGTTTTTCGATTCACCGGGCACAAAAAAACCTCTTGCGGCGGGCAAGAGGTCGAGTCATCGCATTCGCCGGGCCCCTCGTAAGAGAGGGCACGTTTGGATGTGACGCCCCTTGCCAGCCTCACGGGACTGACTTAAAGGGTCGCTAACACTTATCGCGTCGGCGTTCTTTCTATCCAGTGGTCTTCGACATTTTAACGGCCCCGGACGAAATGTTCAAGTGTCGGAAGATATAATTATTAGGTGGGCAGTTCGCGAAAAAGGGCGTGCGTATCGTCCTTGACGCGTTTTCGCGGAAGTACCTAGAATGAGACCTAATTACCGTAACCAAGGGCTAAATGAGTCAAAAGCAACGCGTTGAAAAGCTGGTTTCGGCCGGTGGGGTGGTGTACCGTGACAACGGCGGTCGGGCGGAAGTCATTATATGCGGCCGGGCGTCGCCACGGACATGGGGACTTCCCAAAGGGACCCCTAACCCCGGCGAGAGCCGCGAGCAGACCGCCCTCCGAGAGGTCCGGGAGGAGACCGGGCTGGAAGTCGAGCTCGAGGGGTTTATAGGCAGCGTCGAGTACCGATTTTATCGCTCCGCCAACTCCGTCCAGTACGACAAGACGGTGTACTTCTACCTGATGTCGCCCACCGGAGGCGACCTTTCGCTGCACGACCACGAATTCGACGAAGTGCACTGGCTCCCGGTGCCGGAGGCGCTGGAGGCGTTGACCTACGACAACGAGGTAAAGATTGTTGAAAAGAGCCTTTCCCTGGTCCCGGGAGAAGGGGTCTCCAGACCGGATCCCATTGGCTGAAAAGGTGTATGTAAAGGGCGAGAAGACCGTCCTGCGGGAGAAGCGGGTCGAGGATGCCCCCGGCGATTACTCCTGGCGCACCGACGAGGAGTTGGCTCGCCTGGACGCCACCCGCCCGCTGAATATGTCCTACGAGGACTTCCTGCGGTACTCCAAGGAGGAGATCTCCTTCGTCAGCCCGCTATCTAAACGCCTGGCCATAGATACCCTGGACGGCAAGCACATCGGCAACTGCATGTACTACGATATCGACGTGAAGGGCGGCGAGGCTGAGCTTGGCGTCATGATCGGCGACCGGGACTATTGGGGTAAGGGGTACGGCACCGACTCGGTCGCGTCACTGCTGGGCTATATCTTCACCGCCACGTCCCTGGACCGGGTCTATCTCCACACGCTGGACTGGAACGAGAGGGCGCAGCGGTCCTTCTCCAAGACCGGCTTCCGCGAGGTGAAGAGGGTGCGCCGGAGCGGGCAGAACTTCATCCGGATGGAGGTGCTGCGCTCCGACTGGGAGGCCCGGGCCGATTCGGAGCACACAGCGTAGGAGACAGGCCCGTCGGCCCTTTGGACCGGAATTTCCCGATCACGGCAATAGCCGCCGTCCTCAGCCGCTCACCTGGCCCCGAAATCGCCGTCAGAGCAGACCGGTGTCCTCAGTCCTGTAAGCCCATGTACGACGGCGCCGTTTTACGGTAAAGTTGTATAGATGGCATCTTTCCGTTTCAAGCTGACTTTCCGGCCTCGATCCACATTTTTCCGGGAAGGTATAATGACCGCGAGCCTGCTGCAGGCCCGGACAGATTCAGGTCTTCTCTCATATGTCTGACGTTATCTCCACCAGCTTTTCGTCGCCGGCGCGGTCCGAAACTCAGCTCACCTACGAGGATGCCCTGGCGCGGGTCATGGGCCTGGCCGACTTCGAGCGCTCGACCCACAGCCCGGTCCACTCATCGTTCCATCTGGAGCGCATGGGGCTGCTGCTGGAGAGACTTGGCAACCCCCACCTGAGCATCCCGACGGTCCATATAGCCGGCACAAAGGGCAAGGGCAGCACGGCGGCCATGGTGACGGCGGTGCTGGCGGCCCAGGGCTACAAGGTGGGGCTGTATACGTCACCACATCTCCACAGCGCCGTGGAGCGAATCAGGGTGGGGCTGGAGACCATCGAGCGACGAGACTTCGCCGCGCTGGTGGAGCAGATCTGGCCGGAGGTCGAGTGGACCGGCCGGGACGGAGGCTACGGAGCCGCGACCACCTTCGAGGTCCTGACGGCCATGGCGTTCCTGCACTTCAAGCAGATCGACGCGGACTTCCAGGTCATAGAGGTAGGCCTGGGGGGACGGCTGGATTCCACCAACGTCGTGAGTCCCGTGGTGTGCGTTATAACGTCCATCAGCCTGGACCACGTTGCCACTCTGGGCAACACTGTGGAGAGTATAGCCTACGAAAAGGCGGGGATCGTGAAGCCAGGGGTGCCGGTGGTGCTGGCCCCCCAGCCGGACGAGGCCATGAGCGTTTTCCGCGAGATCGCCGACCGAAGAGGGTCGCCTCTGCTCGACGGAGATGCCCGTGTCTACTGGCGACGAAAGTCCACCGACGATGCGGGCCAGTCCTTTGAGGCCGAAGGCCCTGGGGGCCGATACGACCTCTGGCTGCCGCTCCTGGGCGACCATCAGTTGGAAAACGCCTGCACCGCTATCGCGACGCTGGAAACCTTGACCGCCAAAGGGTTCGAGGTCTCGAAGGATAGCATCGTGCGGGGACTGGGTGCGGTGCGGTGGCCGGCCAGGCTGGAGGTACTATCCCGTGACGGGCCGCTGCTCGCGGTGGATGGCGCCCACAATCCCTACTCGGCCGAACGGCTTGTACAGGCGGTCCGCGACTACCTCCGCTTTCAGAATGTTTATCTTATCTTCGGCGCCCTCGGAGGCCATAGCGCCAATGGGATGCTGGCCGAGCTGTCGGCCCTGTCGCCAAGGGTGTTGGCGGTGCGGTCGAGGCACCCCCGGTCGGCGCCAAGCCGTGCGATCTCCGAGGTCGCGGTGGAGCAGAACCTGCCGGTGGTGTACGAGTCCGACAACGTCGGTGAGGCGACACGCCGTGCCCTGCAACTGGCCGGGGAGGACGACCTGGTGCTGGGCACCGGATCGTTGTCCGTGGCGGCGGAGGTCACCGAAGAGGTCCGGGGGATTCCGCCCGAGCTTTATCCCTATATCAGACAGACGCCTGACAAGGACGACAATTCCCGCACGTGAGGCGATCATGAACAGTAAGTCGAAGCGAGTAGTTGTCACTGGAATGGGAGCGCTGACTCCCCTGGGCCAGTCTGTAGACGAGTACTGGCAGGGCCTGCTCCAGGGGAAGTCGGGCGTGGGCTCCATGACGCTGGCCGACCCCACTGACTTCCCGTGCAAGATATCCGGTGAGGTGACGGGCTTCGATCCCGGCCAGTATATCAACCCCAAGGAGGCCCGCCGCATGGCGCGGTTCTCCCAGCTGGCCGTGGGCGCGGCGGGCCTGGCCATCGAGGATGCGGGCCTGAACCTGTCCGACGAAGACGCCGAATGTCTTGGAGTGGTGATCGGCAATGGCAACGGGGGTTTTCCGACCACCGAGGAGAACGCCCGGGTGCTGGTGGAGAGGGGCGGGATGAAGATCAGCCCGTTTTTCATCCCCATGATCCTGCCCAATATGGCGGCCGCCAATGTGAGCCGGGTATTCGGGCTGAAAGGGTACACGTCCACGGTCACAACGGCCTGTGCCGCGGGCAATCAGGCCATCGGAGACGCCGCCGAGGCCATCCGCAGGGGTGTGGCCGACGTGGTGCTCGGGGGAGGCTGCGAGGCGGGCATCTGTGGCCTGGGCCTGGGCGGTTTCAACGTGATCAAGGCCCTGACCAGGCGGAACGACCCCCCGGAGAAGGCCAGCCGACCCTTCGACGCCAACCGGGACGGGTTCGTGCCCGCCGAAGGGGCCGCCGTACTGGTCATGGAGAGCCTGGAGCACGCCCTGGGACGCGGGGCCAACATTCTGGCCGAGGTTGCCGGTTACGGGGTATCGTCGGATGCATTCCACGCCGTCCAGCCCGACGAGGATGGTGAGGGGGCGGCCCGGGCCATGAGATGGGCCATTCGGGACGCAGGGCTTATCCCGGAGGAGATCGGCTACATCAACGCTCACGGTACGTCCACGCCTAAAAACGATCTGGTAGAGACCCTGGCCATCAAGAAGGTGCTCGGCGACCATGCCCACCGGGTGCCCGTCAGCTCCACCAAGTCCATGATTGGCCATGCGCTGGGAGGGGCGGGCGCCCTGGAGGCAGTGGCGTCCATCATGACCATCTTGGACGGAGAGATTCACCCGACGATCAACTACGAGGTCCCCGACCCCGACTGCGACCTGGACTACGTGCCCAATGAGTCGCGGTCCGTGCAAGTTGACACGGTGCTGTCAAATAGCTTCGGTTTCGGCGGACAGAATGCGTGTCTGGTCTTTAAACGGTTCGAAGCGTAAAGGTATGGGGTGATGGGTACAGGGTGAGGGATTCCGGAGAATCAAAAAGGCCACCCGGTGCCGGACCGGGTGGCCTTTTTCCGCTCCCGTGCTTGAGCTATGGGGCCAGCACAGGAGCTTCGACGACGGTCTCCACCGGGATGTGGGGAGGCGGAGCCACCGGCCGGGCGGACATCATGCCTTCCAGGGTGATCTGCATCGCCATGGTGTGGCTGCATACCGCGCGGGTTGTAAAGTAGTTGCAGGAGCAGGACCAGTCGCCAGCCTCGAAGGTTACAGTGTGATCCCCGTTGTCGCCTCGGAACGCGGCCCTGAGGTTGATAAACTGGATTCGGTCCGACTGCTGAGCGTAGTTCCTGGCCTTTTCGATCTTCCTGGTGAGGCTTGAGTCCATGGGCTCCTTTCGTCTGTCCGGGTTGAATTGAGACCGGCGTCTCCCCGGCATCTACCCCCGATTTTATTGAGTACGGAATCGGGCAGTCAATGGGATTGGTTCGGATTTTGAGGTATTTTACGAACCTTTGTACCACTGCCGTCTGAGTGCTAACAGCTTCGAGTCCGAGTCCCCTCCCCGGTGTTTTCCCACCCGGCCCACCCCGCGCTTCGCAAGGATAAGGCAACCCCTCCAGCAGTAACCGGAGCCATTCTCAAGGGGGGTGGCAACGTATCCCGTCGTTCCATTCAGATACTATCTGAAGAGGGAGGTGACTGACACCCACCCGCCCGCCCACAGGGGCTGTTATTCCTGAGGACACATCCCCCATCCTTCCGCGGAAGGACTGGCAGAGGGGGACACCCCGTCTGCACTCCCCCGTGAGGATTTTAAGATAATTACTAAGACCTGCAACCCGGGTCGAAGAGATGGCCCGGCAAACAGGGCTTTTGCTGCATCCCGTGGGCTTCGTTGCCGTCCCCGAGGCCAGGTGGTATATTCGAAACGGGCCACGGCGTAGTGCTCGGAAGAGGGAGGCATGACAATGGCTGGCGATATGCGCGTTGCGGTAATCGGTCAGGCGTCCTTCGGCAAGAGTGTTCTGAACGCCCTGGCCGACCGCGGGTACACCGTCGTCGCGGCGATCTGTCCCCCGGACCGAGAGGGGCGCCCGGTTGATCCGCTCAAGAAGGCGGCGCTGGAGTTGGGTGTGCCGGTCCACCAGTTCCCCAGGCTGCGGGACCAGACGGCCATCGACGCCTTTCGGGCTGTGGAGCCGGACCTGTGCGCGATGGCCTTCGTCACTGACATCGTGCCCGAGGCCATCCTGGTTGCCCCGTCCAGGGGGACCATCCAGTACCACCCATCGCTATTGCCCAAGCACCGGGGTCCGAGCTCTATCAACTGGCCGATCATAAAGGGCGAGACCAGGACCGGGCTGACCATCTTCTGGCCCGACAAGGGCTTGGACACGGGGCCTATCCTCATCCAGAAAGAGGTTGAGATCGGCCCCGAGGATACCGTGGGCTCGCTGTACTTCGACAAGCTTTTCCCCCTGGGAGTCGAAGCCATGGTGGAGGCGGTAAACATGGTGAGGGACGGCACGGCGCCAAGGATCGCCCAGGACGAGTCCCAGGCCACCTACGAGGGATGGTGCAAGGCCGAAGACGCCGTAATAGACTGGACCAGGCCGATCTCCGAGACCCACAACCTGGTGCGGGGAAGCGACCCCAGCCCTGGTGCGGGCACCACCTACGAGGGGCAGCCGGTCCGGCTCTACCGCGCGTCGAGAAGGGACGGCGAGAGCGGAAGGACACCGGGAGAGGTCACCGAGGTCACCGCCGACGCCTTCGGCGTTGCCGTGGACGGCGGAACCCTACTGTTCAGAAGAGTTCAGCCCCGGGGCTCCGGAAAGGTCTCCGCGCCGGAGTGGGCGGAGGCTGTCGGGCTGCGTCCCGGCGCCCGCATCGGGACCTGAGGAAGTCGATCAGTCAGCAGATCCCCGAGGATCGGCCCTTGGAGTTGCTCCACCGCAGGCTCTACCCCTCCTCCCAGTGAAAGTTCGTGCGTGACTTTCAGAGACGGGACGTTAGGAGCCGGCTAATCGTCGTCCCGACCGTTCTGGTTCTCCTCGAGGCGATCGCCCATCTCACTGAGGAATCTCTCCACGTCGGGTGCGAACGAGACCTCGCCCTCCGGCTCCACGCCGGACAGGACCTTGTCGTAGTACTTCTCGAACTGAGCGATCAATGCCTTAACCTCGGGCTTGTTCTCAACAGCCCTTGAGATGTCTAGGTACTGCTGCTCGCCACGGCTGGTGTCCGCGAGGGACGTGGGGAAACCGTAGACCGCGGAGAGCACCTGGAGCAGACGGGACGTCCCCATGTGGTCTTCGTCCAGTTGGACGTACTGAGGCAGGTGGGTCATGAGGCTGGTGGTGGGTATCTCCGCCTCAGCCAGGACCTCGGCCACCAGGTTAACGATGCTGGTAGGTCCCTGGTACGTGTTTCGACGTGGCGAGATCAACCCTTTCGCCAACTCTCCTTGTGTATCGGTGAGGGTACCGGTCACAAGGAGCGGACGCGTGTGGGGCACAGAGTCGTACATCCCGCCGACTCTGCAGTACTCCATGACATCGAAGTGTCTCAGCAGGGTGACGATGGAGTCGGCGTAGTCCTCGCCAAACACGTGGGGCTCGCGCAGGTGG
Organism: uncultured Dehalococcoidia bacterium; assembly: GCA_964510985.1. GTDB lineage: Bacteria > Chloroflexota > Dehalococcoidia > Lucifugimonadales > CAZEDC01 > CAZEDC01. Next base: position 9,076 of record CAZEDC010000119.1, on the reverse strand, counting down.
AGGAACAGGTAGTCCGAGTCGGTTTCGTCGTCGTGGGCGTAGTGGACGATGCTGTTGGGCGTGGTGAAGACCCGGGCACCCTCCACGATGCGCATCCTGGGGCGATACCTGGTGAAGTCGAAGAAGGTGCCCGGCCGGGCCAGCCTGCCCAGCTCTTTGGCGTTAAAGTGCTGCTCCAGCTTTTTCAGCGCCAGCGTCCCAATTCTGCCGACGTCGATCCACGGGCGCAACATGGCGATGGCCCGAGTGTTGCGGAGATTGGGTACAGGCTCTGGTACTTCGAATGCACCGATTTTCATAGCGTTATTTTGCCCGAACCGGATGTGTTTGTGCAATACCTTTGGAACGCGGATAGGTGCTCAAATCGCAGGGTAAAGCGGCAGCGATGGCAATATAGGCCGCTCCGGCGGCACTGGGTAAATTGGCCTAGATAACTTAGTATACGCGGCGCAGCCGCCGATGGTTCGCGTTGACCTGCGCAGGAAGACCGGCAGAAAGGCGGAACCGGCACAACGACACCTGTTCAGAGACTACCTACATCAAACCATGGAAGGGCTATTTTCGTGGGATCGAAACATTGGATTCTGTTACAGGTATTGTGCCAGTGGTATGGCAGCGCGCAATGGGGAGAAGACGGACCAGGGCATGGCTTGTAGCCCCGGTGCTTCTGCTGGTGGCGCTGGGGTGCTCTGGAACCGAGGCCGGCCCCACGCCCGTTCCGTCGCCGGCATCGACACCGACCTCGACTCCGGCCCCCGAGACGACAGTGCCGACGCCGGCCCCGTTAGTCACTCCGTCCCCTCGGCCGACGGGGATACCGTCGTCCCGCACGCCCGCAGGTCCTCCGCCTAAGCTGGACACCAGCGTAGCCAGCGTGCCGTTGGAGGATATTGTCTTCGATACGTTCAGCGGAGGGTTCGTCCGGCTGTCCGAGGCCGGCGATAGCGACATCGAGCGCCTGCGCGACGCTATTATGCCAATCTATGAGCCAAACTACGAACCCGTGGCGGGCGGGCGCTGGCTCGCCGATGCCGACCTTGTGATCGGCTATGTCTCCGAAAGCCGCGCATTCGCTTATCCGTTGAAGATCCTGAACTTCCACGAGATCGTCAACGACGTGATAGACGGGGTGTCTGTACTTGTGTCCTACTGCCCCCTGTGTGCAAGCGGGGTGGTGTATGACAGGGTGCTGGACGGCCGGGTCCTGGTTTTTGGCAACACCAGCGCCCTGTACGAGTCGGACCTGGTGATGTACGACCACCAGACAGGGTCCTACTGGTTCCAGGTGCTCGGCGAGGCTATCGTGGGGCCGTTGACCGGTAGGCGCCTGGAGATGCTGCCGTCCGTAACCACGACCTGGGCCCAGTGGACGGAACTCCATCCCGACACCAGGGTCCTGAGCCGGGACCTGGGCCCGCTCAGCGGATCGTTGTTAGGCAGCCAGTATGACCGCGACCCTTTCCTCGGATATTCGGAAAGGGTCAATCGCGGCGGTTTCGCATTCCCGGTCAGCGAGGAGAAGCTGGACGACCGGTTGAGGCCGGGCGATATGGTGTTTGCGGTGCAGGTGGGCCATAGCCACAAGGCCTATACGCTGACCGGCCAACCCGACGCGGTGATAAACGACGAGGTCGGCGGAGAGCGGGTCGTCGTCATCGCACGGTCTCGCGGACCTACGGCATCGGCGTTTTTCAGCTTCGTGGACGGGCGCACGCTGGCCTTCGACCTGGTACAGGGCGAGATGGTGGACACCGAGACCGGAAGTCAGTGGGACGACGGCGGCCGGGCCGTCTCCGGGCCTCTGGCGGGTGCTAGATTGACGCAGCTACCCTCTCGTACCAGCTTCTGGTTCTCGCTGGTGGGCTCTCTGCCGGGAATAGAGCTGTACGCGCCTTGATTCGGCGGACGGGCCTGTCGCTCCTCAGTTCATGCGGATCCCGCCGTCCACGTTGATGGCCTGGCCGGTTATGTTGCGGGCGTCGTCCGAGACCAGGAAGGCGGTCGTCTTGCCGATGTCCTCGGGCGTCTGTTCCCTTTTCATCGGCACCCTGAGCTCAACCATCTTGTCGAAGTAGTCCCGGCCTTTGAGGCCCGTTATCTCCGTCTCGGGGACGAAGGTGGTCCTGCGCGCAGACAGCCGCTCGTACAAGGCGGTCCAGAGCACTCCGGGGCAGATGGCGTTGACGTTGATGTCGTACGCGGCCAGCTGGAGGGCGTTGGACTGGGTCCAGCTTATGACACCGGCCTTGGAGGCGTTGTAGTGAGGGACGTCGGGCGCGCCCTGGCGGCCCGCGATGGACGCGATGTTGACGATTTTACCGTAGCGGCGCTCTTTCATGTGGGGCATGACGGCCTGAGTGACGTTGACCACCCCCCGGAGGTTGACGGCCAATGTCAGGTCCCAGTCATCGTCGTCGGGGGGATCGCGCTCCCACCAGCCGGGAGCGCCCAGGACGCCGGCGTTGTTCACCAGGATGTCGATGCGGCCAAACCTGTCCAGCACCTGCCCGATGGCCTCAGAAACGGATGCCTTGTCGGAGACGTCGATGGCGACGGCCATAGCATTGCGGCCGGCCCGGGCCAACTCGGCGGCCACGGACTGGGCTGTCCGGTGGTCCAGGTCCGCCACCGCGATGTCGGCCCCCTGCCCGGCCAGGGAAAGACAGATTCCCCGGCCTATTCCACTCGCCCCGCCTGTTACGACTGCGACCCGGTCGGTCAAGTCTATCATCACAGAGACGCTCCTTTCCGATGTTTGTGCCCGGTCAAAGATATACGAGTCGGAGGGCCAAAGCAACGCCGGGCTGGGCACTGCGGTTTGAGTGTGGTCCCGGGTGTGAAATCCGGCCGAGTCGGGGAGCCCTGGCTCGCCGGAAGAGCCCGCTACCTCTCAGGATGACATGCAGGACCGTCCTGGGCGATGGTGGGAGGCCGCGAGACGTCGGCCATTTGCGACTTACGACAGCGGCGGGAACTTAGCGGGTCGGCAGAGAGCGAAAAAGGGTTGCCTTACTACTGCTCGTCGAGCATAACAACCACCTGGCGGCTGTCGCCATCTCCCATGCTCTCCGATGTAACGCCGGAGTACTCGGCCAGCGTCATGTGCACAATCCGGCGCTCGTCCGGTGGCATGGGCTCCAGGGTAACGGACCGCCCCGAGGAGACTACCCTCTGGCCCACGCGTTGGGCGAGGTTTCTCAGCGCCTGGTAGCGTCGCTCCTGGTAGCCCTCGGCGTCCACAGACAGGTTGGCCTTGGTCTGCATCCGCCTGCCTACGATGACCTTGACCAGGAACTGGAGTGCCCTCAGAGTCTCGCCCCTGCGTCCTATCAGGAGGCCCGAGTCTTCGCCCTCTATATCAAAGGCGGGTCCGCCCTCGTCTTCTCGCTCTGCCTGTTTGAGGTTGGTAACAACGGAGACACCCATCTTCGAGATCAGGTTGTTCAGGACCTCGCCGGCCACTCTGACCATGTCGGGGGTCTCTTCCAGCATGGTTACCCGCACGCGGGCGGGCTCGCTGCCGATGCCCAGGATCCCGGTTTTGCCCAGGCTAACGACGTTTATTTCGACCTCTCCGCGCTCTGCGCCGAGTTCCTTTAGGGCGATCTCGATTGCTTCTTCTTTCGTCTTCGCCGTCGTCTCTATCACTTGCATCGCTCACAGTCTCCTCTTCTGCGGCTACGAGAGCAGGGGCAGGGACCGGCCCCCGGCCGCCGCGCCGCAAAAACGAAAAGGTGGAGGCCAGTGGCCCCCAGCCTGTAATGAAGCCTTGGATCACGACGCCTACGATGTTGGAGATAACCCAGTACAGGGCGAGCCCGCTGGGGAACGTCGTCGTGAAGAACCCGAACATCAGGGGCATCATCCACAGCATCATGCGGTTGGTGGACTGCTGCCTCTCGTCGGCCGCCGGCATGGTGGTCATCTTCTGCATGATGAACATGGAGGCGCCCACCAGGATGGGAAGCACGGGTGTGGGGTCCGGGACCGCCAGGTCCAGCCACAGGAAAGAGCTGTTCAACGGGACCACATGGTGCACCCAGGGGAGCCAGGAGTAGAGGTGCTTGGACAGGCCCACCATGCTCTCGGGCGTTGAGGGCACGGTCAGGAGAATGGCGCGGTAGAGCCCGATCCAGATGGGGAACTGGATGAACATGGGCCCCAGGCAACCCAGCGGGTTTACGCCATGCTCTTTGTAGAGCCGCATGGTCTCCTGGGATACCCGCTGGCGGTCCTTTGGGAACTTGGCCTGGATCTCCTTGAGCTTGGGTTGGAGCGCGGACATGGCCCGCATCTGCCGGCTCTGCCGCACGGTCAGCGGAATCATCACCGCCCGGACGATTACGGTGAATAATAGGATGCTGAGGCCGAAGTTGCTGAAAAATATGGCGTACAACAGCACCAGGCTGTTGACCATCGGGTCGAGGATGACCAGATTCCAAATGTCGCCGATCAGTTCCAAATAATTTGCCTTATTCCCTTACGCTAACAAGCGGAAGGTCTATCTCTCCTGGGGTATACCCACTGCTCGTCGGGGTTTCCATTCTCCTTGATCCGAATGGAGCGTATAGAATCGTCGCGTACACCGAAATAGACGAATCCGTCTTGCACGGCAAACGGGGTCCTAATCCCGTCTCCCACGTTACAGGAGTCCAACCTGGAGCCGTCCCGTAACCTGACCAGCCGGACATTGCCGTCGTCTGAGCCGACCACGATCATGTCGGAGACGATGACCGGTGAGCCAACGATGGGCCCCTCGGTCTCCAGGGTCCAGAGCAGGTTGCCCGTGGCCATCTCCAGGGCGTACAGGTTCCCATCCAGGGAGGGAACGTAGATTGTGCCATCGTCGGTGATGGCGCCGGCCCAGTACCAGCTGTCGGACCCCGTGAATCTCCAGGACTCCAGGCCTGTCGCGGCGTCGAGGGCGTAGAAAACGCCGTCGAAGGAGCCCACGTACACCCGGCCTCCAGCCACGGTGGGCGTGGCGGCCACCGCTCCGGAGGTCTCGAACTCCCAGACCTTGGCGCCGTTCTCAATGTTCACGGCGTAAACGCTGTGGTCCATCGATCCGAAGTAGGCCACTCCATCGGCGACGGCCGGTGTGGACCAGACCTTGCCTTCGGTGGGAAACCTCCACCTCTCGAAGAACTCCACGGCGCCTGAGTCCTCCTCGGCGTCAAAGGCGTAGACATTGCCGTCGGAGGAGCCCACCAGGACCAGGCCGTTCACAACCACGGGGCTGCCGACAATCGGCTCTTCTTCCTTCTCCTCGGGCCTTCCAACGCGCTCGTCGCCCTTCATATCTCCGTCCAGGGAAAGGGCATAGAGGATACCGTCGTATCCCCCCACATACAGGGTATCGCCCGCCAGGGTGGGTGTGCCGTAGACCGCCCTCTCGGCCTCCTCCCCACGGAGGATAAAGGTCCAAACCTCGTCTCCGGATTCCAGGTCCAGGGCAACAACCTCGCCATCCGTGGTCCCGATGTACAGGACTTCGCCGGAGACCGCGCCTCCTGACCAGCCCTGGGGAGTGTTATTCCCGACACAGGCGACGAGGGTCAACAGCAACAAAGGCAGCAAGGCGATTATGAATCGCTTACTCGCGACAGGTCCCGGAGCGGGGTCTGACGTAGCACGGCATGGGGGACTGGCGCCGGCGGGCCGGCGTTGGCTGGTTCGGAGCAAAGTTAATTAAGCCTTCTGCTTTCACCCTCGGCCACCGGCTCACGGCAGATCCGCGGGTGCTTGATATTCAGGTGTCACCCCGTCCAGAGGAGCGACCGTCAAGGGTCAGGGAACGGGATCGTACCCACTGGTGCCCAGGGGCCGGCACCGGCCCAGCCTTCTGGCCGTCAACCAGGCGCCCCTCAGCGACCCATACCTGTCGATGGCCTCATGGGCATAGTTCGAGCACGTGGGCGTATGGCGGCAGTAACCTTTGATGTAGGGGGACACTGCCGCCCGGTATAGCTTTATTGCGATGAGGGCCAACTTGCGCATTATATGGCCTCTGAGGGCAACTAACGGTGCTCTTCGGGAGGGTTCAGGATGCCGGCCCTGTCGAGAAGACCGAGCGCCGAGCGTCTGAGCGTGTGATAGTCGGCGGAGGCTGCGTCCTTACGGCCTATCAGGAGAATGTCCCACCCCATCTGGGTCTCGGTCAGCCGCACGGCCTCCCTAACCCTTCTTTTAACTCTGTTTCGTACCACCGCACCCCCGACTCTCTTCCCCACCGAACATCCGACTCGTGAGACGTCCAGGCCGTTGGGACGCACTATGAGAACAAGTTGGCGGTTGGACCAGCTTTGCCCATCGCGTCGAGCCGCTGCGAAGTCTTTGGTTTTGATCAGGCGCCGTTCTTTGCGCATCGCCCTCCGGGTACGCCCGCAACAACATCGGACTTACACGGTAAGCTTATGGCGTCCTTTGAACATACGGCGCCTCAGGACGTTGCGTCCGCCCCTGCTGCTCATCCGCGATCTAAAGCCGTGCACACGGGCGCGGCGTCGCTTGCGGGGTTGATAGGTTCGCTTACTCATCAGTTAGACCTCAAGTACCCACGATTATACTCATTCTCGAAAACCAGTGTCAATTCGCGCGAGGGCCGTCGTTCCGCCTTTCCAACCCTTGACATAGGGATAGGCGTCAAGTAATCTCAGGCCTGGAACCGCCTTCTGAGAACCACCGACAAAGGAGCCGAGATGCCGGCGTCAACGGCGCAGACCAAAGCCTCCCTGGAGGAGGTCGTCGGGTCGTTGAGGAAACGGGCAACGGGCCTGTGGGGGCCTGACCGTGCCGGAGCGCTTCGACCTCTTATCGAGGCAACGGCCGGTCGGATCTGGCGTATCTCGCAATGCCCTCCTCCCGACGACGAGGAACCCGGGTTCTATATGTAGGTGCGGTCCCCGGGACCTTCGTGTGAGGAACGAGAAATTTCGACACCTGTTACACGCAGCCGAGAGAGATTTGAACAGGCGTAGGGCGGCAACGCTGTCGGCTATCGCGGCATTGGTCGTGCTAGGCGCATGTTCGGACTCTTCGCCCGAGCCGACGGCCGCGCCGCCAACCCCAACGCCCGGTTCCATGCAGGCCGCTACCACACTACCGACGCCCACTCTGCCACCTCAGCCGACACCGACGGCCGTGAGTCCCACTGCGACTCCGCCGCCGCCGACCGCAGCGCCGTCCCCCTCTCCTACGCCCGCCCCCGCGCCGGTGGCCGTCAGGAGCACGCCTCTGGAGGCGCCGGACGTGGGCCAGATCGTCCAGGCCCTGGGGTATGCCCTGGTCCCCGGCTACGTCCCGGAAGGACTCCAGCCATCGCGGGTGCTCATTTCCGGGGCACGCGCGATGATCGTGTACGGTGATCCCGAGGACAGGCTGATCGTCGCCTACCCGGTCGTTTTTCCCGCCGAGGGTTTCCTGATCCAGGGCGACCCCGATTCCCCCAAGCGGCCCGGCGACGCGGTCTCGGAGGTCCGGGTCACCGGAGGAACCGGCCGGCTGGTCCGGGGCCAGTGGTCGGCCGACACCATCATGGGCGGTCCGGCCATCGACCCCGACGCCGCCGAATGGGACTACGAGGTCACCCTGACGCTGTTCTTCGACTTCGAGCTTCCGACGGGGGATACCATACCGGTCTGGATTCAGGCACGGGAAAACCCCGGAGAGTGGATCGCCGGAGACGGGCTGGCACGGATCGCCGAGTCCATCGCCCCCGTCGAATGACGGCCGCCCCGGCTAAATCGGTATCCCAGCGACGCTAGCTGTCACGCTGAGCGGAGCGAAGTGTCTGGGGAGGTGGTGTCCTCTTCCCATCCCTTGGCAAGATCCAACCAGTATGGATTGAGTGACTCAATAAGAGCCACCTTCTTGCTTCGCAACCATCCTTTGATCTGTTTCTCCCTCTCGATGGCGGATCTCACATCGGCCGTTGTCTCGTAGAACACGAGCTTCGATATGTTGTACTTCTTTGTGAACCCTTGGAGAAGCTTGTACCGATGTTCGAATACCCGTCGCGTCAAGTCATTGGTTACACCGGTGTAAAGTGTTCCTCGATAGCTGGCCATGATATAAACATAGAACTGGCTCACGGAATCATCTATCCCCTCCACCAGATTCTTCGCTCTGCTCAGAATGACAGTAATCAACCGCCCAGGCGCCCTACTCAGGGAGATTCCTGGATAGCCAATATTGGTCACTTGTTATACGGACCTTTTGCCCGGGAGCGGTGTCAGAGAGCGTCGATCGCCTCTCGCTGGGCCTGGAAGAGCCGCTCGATCCCCCGTCCGGCTACGTCCAGGACATCGTCCAATACCTGCTTCGAGAACGCCAGGCCTTCAGCCGTTCCTTGCACCTCGATGTACTCGCCAGCGTCGGTCATGACGATGTTGAAATCGACCTCTGCCTTGAAATCCTCCTCGTAGCACAGGTCCAGCAGTACCCGGCCTTCAACAACGCCGACGCTGGTAGCCGCCGCCGCGCCCGTCACCGGGACGGATGGGATGTCCCGGCGCTTCACCAGGCCGAGGAGGGCCTGGTAAACGGCGACGTAAGCCCCTGTAATGGCGGCCGTACGCGTGCCGGCATCCGCCTGGAGCACGTCGCAGTCAACCGTCAGTGTGCGCTCGCCCAGCTTCTCCAGGTCCACCACCGCCCTCAGGGACCGGCCGATCAGCCGCTGAATCTCGTGGGTGCGTCCCCCGGTCCTGGAATCGCGCTCGCGCGGGCTGCGGGTCAATGTCGAGCGCGGCAGCATACCGTACTCGGCGGTGATCCATCCCTGACCACTTCCGTGGAGGAACCGGGGTACGCGGTCCTCCACGCTGATCGCGCACAGCACTCGCGTCTCCCCGGTCTCGATGAGCACCGACCCCTCGGCAAATGACTGGGCGCCGGGCGTGATGCGAACCGGCCTCAGCTCGTCCGGGGCGCGGCCGTCGATTCTTTTCATTTCCCTACCTCAAGCGTCTGGTGGGCTATAGACGATTGGACTCCCTACTCCGACGGTTATGGCCATCAAAAGGAGAATTGGCCTCGCACCTGTCATCCTGAGGAGTCCTTCCGCGGAAGGACA
>CAZEDC010000118.1:0-20066 GCA_964510985.1 uncultured Dehalococcoidia bacterium | reverse complement strand
TGAAATACACCTTGGTGAACCGCTCGGGGACGATACCAATGCGTCCATCCGCCACCGCGTCTCTGGCGGGTTTCGCCAACGGCGCCATTTTGACGAACCACTGCTTGCTCACTACCGGCTCGACGACCTCGTCGCAGCGGTCGCAGTGTCCGACCGAGTGGTGGTATGGTTCGACCTTCTCCAGCAGGCCGTCTTTGTCGAGTTCCTCGACGATGTTGTCACGGCACCGGAACCTGTCCTGTCCCTGGTAGTGGCCCGCATTCTCGTTCATGGACCCGTCGAGGTCCATGACAATGACCACGGGCAGGTCGTGGCGCTGCCCGATTTCGAAGTCTGCGGGGTCGTGTCCGGGGGTGACTTTGAGGGCGCCGGTGCCGAACTCGGGGTCCACCGCGTCGTCGGCGACAACTGGAATGACCCTCTTCAGTACGGGGAGTATGACGTTCTTGCCGATGACAGCCGCGTATCGTTCGTCTTCGGGGTTGACGGCGACGGCTGTATCGCCCAGAAGCGTCTCAGGCCTCGTGGTCGCGACCGTGAGGGAACCGCTGCCGTCCTCCAGGAGATAGCGGATGTAGTAGAGGCTGGCACTCTCCTCCTGGTGTTTGACCTCCAGGTCCGACAGGGCGGTGGCACAGCGCGGGCACCAGTTGGTGATGCGCTCGCCGCGATAAATAAGCCCTTTCTTGTAGAGGTTCACGAAGGTGGCGCATACCGCCTTGCTTGGGCCCTCGTCGAGAGTGAAGCTTCTGCGGGTCCAGTCGCAGGAAGCCCCGAGGCGTTTGAGTTGCTCCAGGATCGCGCCGCCGTACTGGTCGACCCAGGCCCAGACACGTTCGGTGAACCGCTCCCTTCCCAGCTCATGGCGGGTGATGCCGTCGGAGGCCAGCATCCGCTCCACCACCCACTGGGTTGCGATGCCCGCATGGTCGGTGCCTGGAAGGTAGAGTGTCGGCTCACCCTTCATCCTATGCCAGCGGACCATCAGGTCCTCGAGGGCTACGGTCAGGGCGTGGCCGACATGGAGTTCGCCGGTCACGTTGGGGGGGGGCATGATGACGACGAAGGGTTCGCGGTCAGGGTCGATAGTGGGGGTGAAGTAGCCGCCCTGGACCCAGAGGTCGTATATGCGTTGCTCCGCCGATTTAGGGTCGTATGCTTTGGGTATCTCTCGTCTGGAGTCGGCCTGTGTCATCCGTGGTCTATTTACGCCTCGATAAAGTCTTTCCGTAGTTTCAACATTCTAATCTCCGCAGCGTAGAGCCGTCAATGATGGTGTGGAGCGATAATTGGTGATGGTTTAAGGATTCCCGCACACGTGTGGCGTTGTGTGATAATGGTGTCCGTACCATGATCAGAGCACGTATTACATCCGCCCCCGTACTGGTGGGTTTGGCGGTCGGGGTTGTTTCGTTAGCTCTATACCTGGCCACCGTAGCGCCGACGCTGACGTGGGGGCACAACATGACCGGGGTGGATGGTGGCGAGTTGCTGGCCGCCGCCGACACTTTTGGCGTTCCCCATCCTCCGGGCTATCCGACTTACACGCTTCTACTGAAGGTATTCGCCACGGTGGTCCCGGTCGGCGACTTCGCCTTTCGTGGGAACGTCCTCTCCGCGGTGCTGGCGTCCGTCTCGGTGGTCCTGCTATACCTGGTTATCTTGCGTTTCGTCAGGTCCCTGCGTCCCGACAGTCCCACGTCGATCTCGGTGACCAGTGCGGCTCTGGGCGCCTCCGTCTTCTCCGCATCGCCGCTGTTCTGGTCCCAGGCCACCATGACCGAGGTGTACACGCTGAACGCCGCGTTCGCTGGCGGGCTGGCGCTCCTCGCATCGCGCATGGCATTGCGCTTACCCGGCGAGGATAGCGGGCAGGCACCGGACACGACGGTTCATATGGCGCTGTTTGGATTGCTACTGGGATTGGGCCTGGGCAACCACCTTACGCTCCTGGCGGTGGCGGTGCCCTTATTGGCCTGGCTCCAATTGACGGTTGGCTGGAAGAAGCTGGCGTCACCCTGGGCGGTGGGCGCCCTGATTCTTGGTCTGGGAATCTACATCTACCTGCCCATCCGCGCCGCGTCGAATCCGCCGATAAACTGGGGCGATGCCGGAACTCCGGGCGGATTCGCATGGATGATAACCGGACGCGCCTACCAGGATTACGTGTTCGGGGTGGGCGTAGACTCGATACCAGATAAACTCCTCTCCTGGCTGGAACTGGTATTTGCTCAACTGAACCCGCTGGGAATCTTCCTGGGCCTGGTCGGTGGAGCGATGATACGGGTGGAGGCGCCCAGGTTCGCCTTGATGTCAGGTCTCTCGATGGTAGCTTTGAGCGTGTACAGCATCACCTACAATACGGTGGACTCGGAGGTGCTGACCATCCCTGCTTTTATGGTTTTTACCGTGTGGGTGGGTCTCGGTTTCTCTCACATAGCCACCGGTATATCGGCCTGGGCTCAAAGGGGATTGAGCGGCTTGAAGTCCGGTTCGGCACGGGTGGTTGCGTCTTATCCGCTGTTGGTGCTGGGGGTTGTAGCCTTCGGAGCTCTTCCCCTGGCCTCGGTGATCCTCAATTACGATGAGCAGAACCTCAGGGGCGAGGACCAGGCGTACCGGTATGCCAGAGTCGTTATCGACTCGGTGCCCGACGGCTCGTTGCTACTTAGCTCCGAGGAGAACCACGCCTTCTCACTGTGGTATATGAGTTACGTGGAGGAGCGGGAGCGGGACATCGTCCCGTTAGCGGTGCCGCTGCTCCAGTTCGACTGGTACTGGGAGGACATCCAGGACAGATATCCCGACAGGATTCCGGCCGAGGTAAACACCGACGTCAACGCGGCGATACAGAGCGTGGTCGAGCACAACGATGGGCGGTCTAGGATCTTTTTTACCTTCTGGGACCTGTCTCTGGACGGCCAGTTCGACCGTGAGGAAGCCGGGAACCTGTTTGAGGCGAGGCCTAAAAAGGACCGGTGACCGAGGAGTGGCGGGGCGTGCCAAGGAGGGGATGTAAGCGACAGGTCGGCGGGAACTCTGCACGATCCGCTTTTCATTTTGGGACAGCATCCAGAAAATGGGAGAGGGCTGGTGCGAGCTTAGCACTCAGCCCTCTAATGACGAGGTTCGGACGCTTTGCGGCTAGTCCGTTACTTGTTCTTGCCACCGCCGCCGCCGGAGTTGCCTCCACCGCCACCGGAGTTACTTCCGCCACCGCCACCGGAGTTACCTCCGCCACCGCCGCTGGAGCCGCCACCACCGCCTGAGCCCTGGCTGCCGTCACCTCCGCCCTGGCCGCCAGAACCTTGACCGCCTGATTCGGCGGCCCTGGCCTCTTTGCGCTCAATCGCCGCCTGAACCCGCTCCGCCTTTTGCTCTTCTCTTGCAGCAGCCTTCTCCTCTAGGGCCTGGACGCGGGCGGCCTGCGCCTCGCCTCGTGCTTCAAGCCTCTCGGCAGCCTTTTCCAGCCGCTCGGTTATCCTGGCGGCCTTCTGCAGTGCACGGGTCTCGAAATCAGTACCACCCCGCTTTTTCTGCTTTTGTAGAAGGATGCAATCCTCTTCTCCCTCGTCCAGGGTGGTCTCCGTGGTAGTCCCAGTCGGTGTTGGAGTCGGTGTCGGGGTCTCTGTAGGAGTGGCAGTTGGAGTTGTCGTCGCGCTATCGGTTGTCGTTGTCTCCTCGGTGGGCGTGCAGGTGGTCACATCTCTCGTATGCTTACGGGTCGCCTTGGCCTGAATCAGATGAATGCGTAGAGCTGTTACAGTCCTGAACGGAGGCAGTACCGCCACGGTCGGAGTCGAAGTGGCGGTCGGTGTGGTTGTGGCTGCCGGCGTTGTTGTCGCTGTTGTCGTAGTGGCAGTCGACGTTGTGGTTGCCGTCGGAGTCTCTGTGGCTGTTGGCGTTGTCGTAGCCGTCGGGGTTGCCGGAGTCGTCGTGGCCGTTGGGGTTGCCGTGGCTGTCGGGGTTGCCGTAGCCGTCGGGGTTGCCGTAGCTGTCGGAGTCGTCGTAGACGTCGGGGTCTCCGTAGCGGTTGGAGTTGTCGTGCCCGTCGGGGTCTCCGTGGACTCGGGTGTGGTAGTTGCTGAGGGGGTTGTGGTTGTCTCAGGTGTAGGTGTCTCGGTCGGTTTTTCCAGCGGAGGACGGTTCAGATGGACGACGGCCTTGTCACCGACCTGGATAGCGTCCGCTCCCAGACCAGACTCGGGACCGGCACTGATCTGCGTGGCGCCGGTTATGAACACCTCTACGTTGCCATGGTTTGTCCCAATGGTGATGGCCGAACCACTGACCGCTATGACGGGCCCTGAGAGGGACCTGCGGGTCAACTGTCCCGGTGGGGTCTGTCCGGGCTCGGCTGCCTCAACCGATGAAGTTGTAGGTGACATCTGGGAGAGCCCAATGCCCAGTACTGAAACCAATAGGATACCGATAACGATTGGCTTGATCACCCACAGTGGGGTGCCGATTGACCAGGTTTTCATCATATTTACCCTTACCTTGCTTCCCAGAAAATCGCCACGGCCCTCAGGAATTCTCGTGGCAGGTCTTTTACTGCGTCCAAGTCCGCTATTCACTTACGACGTTCGAATTGGATACCGAATCAGTTCTTACTGCTCGTAGGCGATCGTGAGCACAATTGAATCCTCTGCATCACTGACGCTGGCGACCACCTCGACGATACGGAACCCTTCTTCAAGCTCCAGCGTGATCTCGAACTGGCCGTCGTCGTCCACTTCTAGAAAGGTATCGTCCACGGTGACCGCCGCGTCAATCCGTGTCCGACCGACGAGGGTGATCGTGGGCTCCGTCACGAAGATGATATCCTCGCCAGCCTCGGGAAGGGGTGAGACTATATAGAGGAAGAAGTCCTCTCCCAGGGCGTCCGGTGTGGCCGTCGGGATAGGGGTCGCGGTAGGGACCGGCGTGGGCGTGCTGGTTGGCGCTGGCGTGCTGGTTGGCACGGGCGTGCTGGTCGGCGCTGGCGTGCTGGTTGGCGCTGGCGTGCTGGTCGGCGCAGGTGTGCTGGTCGGCGGAGGGGTCGCGGTGGGCGCAGGGACCGGTGTCTGGGTCGGCCGGGGAGTAGCGGAAGGGGCGGTGTCCGCGGTCCCAATATCCTGCTTCCTCACGAGAAGCTTGACCACCGGTATAACCCGGACCGCACCAGCTCCGGTGACGATGACCGACTTGTCGGCATCGAAGTCGAGGGTCAGGACAGTCGTTTGACCCTCCTCAACATCAAAGCCTCGGACCACTCTGAGTTTGTCGCTGGGTACGCTGGCTGTTAGATCCTCGTCACCGATGGTTACGGTTACATCCACCACATCCATGCGGATTTGGCCGTACTGTCCGAGTTCGAACTCGATGGTGCCCAGTACCTCTTCTACGCCGGTGACGGCGACCAGGTCGAATCTCTGTTCCTCGACAATCAGTGAGACCCATCCCGCCTCGCCTTCCTCATCCGCATCTGCTTTCTGCACTTCGATGTTGGCCACTGTCACCCATACGGCGGACACACCCTCGGGAGGAGCGTCGGTGACCCGGACCTGTATCTCTCCGGTCTTGGCCGGTGCGGACGTGGGCGATGGGGATGGCGAAGAGGTCGACGGCCGAGGCGTAACCGTGGGTACGGCGGCCGCTCTAGTAGGAGCAGCCGTCGCTGCGGCCGGCGCCGACGTGGCCGGCGGCGTTGCTGTCGCCACAGTGGCCGCAGTCGCCGCTTCGGTTGCTGTGGGGGTGGTCTCATCGCCTCCGTCTCCACATGCCGCAAGGATAACGGCTAGAACGCCCATTAGTGCCAAGAAGAAGCCGTAACGAATCTGAATCATCCTGTGAAATCCTTTTGATGAAGAGTCATAAAATAATTGACCCCGTATTATAGCTTGGTGCGGAGAGGCATACTGTGCGGATTCACACCTCGGAGAATTTACCGAAGCCGAGACAGACGTCAAACTCTTTACGACCACCAACCTGCGTTGGATTCACGACAGCGGAGTGGCCCTTTTATGTTGGCAGAGCCGTTCTAGAAAAGAGATCCGTGCGGGGCGCATGCCAGACGGGCGCTCCGTCTTGACTCCCTCTGTCCGTGCACTATAATGGCGGGATTACAGGCCAATTTTCAATAGGCCAAAAGTCATGTCGCCAGGTCACCGTGGTTGATCGACCAGTGCCGCGGCGAAGCTATCACGCGATACGGTTGGGAGGACCGAAACGACGACGAGGTCCTCCTCTCTTTCAGAGTCTTGGAGAGACTACCATGCAATCGACAGCAGCGGATAGAGTACGTTATTCACCGGTGATGGGGACCAGAGGGTTGTTCACCCCCGGTTTTAAGGAGTATCTGGCCAAGCTCCACGATGAGTTCGCGCCGAGAGTGCTGGAGATACGGGCCAACCGTGCCATGCGGCTGGAGAAGGTCCACAAAATTGGCGTCTCGACGCTCCAGCGTCCTGTAACGGAAATCAACACAGGCGACTGGCGGGTCCCACCGGTCCCAGAGGAACTGAAAAAGCCCGGCATCGAGATTTCGGGGCCCGCCTCCATCACGGGAATGTTCATCAACGCACTCAACCCCGGCCCCGATGGCACCCGAGCGGAAGGGGACCTGGATGATGACGAGGACTCGGCCGGACACCGTTTGGTTGACACGGTCCGGGCGGCCTATAACAGGCTCCATGCCATTGAGCGGACGCTAACGTACCATGATCCCGCCAGAGACCGGGAATACAAGATCCAGGAGGGTGAGATCCCGTTCTTCATGCACCGGGAACGTGGCCTCCTCCTGGACGAGCCACAGGTGGCGGTAGACGGAAAGTCGGTTTCCGCAGCGATCCTGGGCACGGCTCTGACACTATTCTATGCGGGCAGGGCCCACATCGAGCGGGGTCAGGGGATCTATTTCTACCTGCCGAAGCTTGAGTACGCCGAGGAGGCCGCATTCTGGCGCGACTTCTTCGACGCCAGCCGCCGGCATCTGGGATACCCGGACGATGCCATTATAAAGGCCATCGTGCTGGTGGAATCTCTGCCTGCGGTGTACGAAATGGAGGACATGTTGCACGCATTGGGGCCCTATGCGGCCGGGTTGAACGCCGCCCGGTGGGACCTGAAGGCAAGCACCCTGGAGTTCATCATGGCGGACCCGGACTCGGTCTGGCCAGACCGGTTCGGGGTAGACATCAAGACCACCGAGTTCATCGCCAATATATTCCGTCGCCTTGTCGCCGTCTGCCTGAAACGAGGGGCCGTCCCCATCGGAGGGATGGCAACGGCGCTTCCCAGCAGGGACGAGGAAGTCAATCAGGCGGCTGCGCGGTCTATCAAGGCCGATAAGGAGTGGGAGGCCAGGCAGGGATTCCTCAGGGGGTGGGTGGCACACATCTTCCACATGAAGGCTGCAGCAGACCCGTTCAAGGAGTGGTGGGGTACAGGCTGGCAGCCGACCCCCGAGATGCGCAACCCGGACAATTATCCCGTGAAGATAGAGGTACCTGAAGGCCCGGTCACCGTGGACGGAACTCGACGGAACGCCCGCACGTTGATCGAGTACGTTGAGGGGTGGCTCAACGGGAGGGGGGCCAAGGGGATCGACAGCCTGGCTGGCAAGCCGGGGGTCCATCCGGCATTGATGGAGGACCTGGCGACGGCCCGCATATCAGTGGCACAGATGGCCCAGAGGATTCTCCACAAGGCCAGGGACACCGAGACGGGAGAGGTCCACGACCTGGCACTGGTCAAGGGATTGCTCCTGGAAGAGGTCGATGACATCCTGACTCAGTTGAGCGACACCGTGGACCGGGGTAACGCGAAGGCCGTCCAGGCCTACGACGAGGCCGAGGTAAGGTACCGGAAGGCGGTCAAAATCTCCATGCTGTGGACAAAGAACTACACGGAGCTTAACTTCCGGAGTCTGGGTTCGTACACGCGGGAGGACCTGGACGAGATCGGCACTGCGCCGGACGCCATCTGAGCGGGGCCGCCCTCAAGTGTCACTTCCCTCTTTCGCGGAGGATCTCCACGCTAGCGTTGGAGAGGATGCTTCCCTTCATAGGGACCTCGGGCTTCATCACTCGGACCAGGACCGACTCTACATCGAACCCATCCAGAATCTGCCAGGCGATGGTCTCGGCCAGGCTCTCCAATAGCTTGTGGCTGGGCCCTTCCATGATCTCCTTGACCAGCCTGTACATGCGGGAGTAGTTGACCGTATCATCGGGATCGTCGGACAGGCCGGCCGGGCGCAGGTCCCTACGCACCTCCAGGTCCACGACAAACCTCTGTCCCAGCTCTTGCTCGGCCGGCTTTATGCCGTGGAAGCCGTAAAAGATCATGCCTTCAAGGCTAATTTTGTCTTGGACCATGAATAGTCCTCAGCTATTGGCTGCCAACTTTCGAATATCAGGTAAGGTACCGCCTTACCGACTAACAGGTGCCCACACCTCCAACCCTCCGGCGGTCGCGGAGGAAAGAAAACAGTATCCTGCGCAGGAAGGTCACGATAGGGGCGAGTCCGACGATCCGGTATGCATCCCTTCGGCCATCGCCAGGAGGCCGCGCGCCCTGCTCACGACCGGCAGGTCGATGACCTCGCCGTCGAGGGAAGTCGAGCCTCGTCCGGCCTTTTCGGCCTCTTCGGAGGCAGCCACGACGCGGCGGGCGTGCGCGATCTCCTCGTCCGACGGTGAAAAGGCCTCTTTTATTATCTCTATCTGGGCGGGATGGATGGCGAATTTCCCCGTGAATCCGAACCCCCTGGCCTCGCGGGCCTCGTCTCTCAAGCCATCGGAGTCGCGGAAGGCAAAGTAGGGTGTGTCCAGGGCCAGGACATCGGCCGCCCTTGCCGCAACCGTGACCACCCTTCTGGGGTATTCGATCTCGGAGTTCCCCCGGGTGCGCTCGATGCCCATATCGTTGGTGAAATCCTCGGCGCCGAAGGCCACGGCGACTACTCTTGGCGACGCTGCGCACACCTGGTAGGCGTTCACGATGGCCTGGGCTGTTTCGAGCCAGAGGACCAGCTTCACCCGTCCGTCCTCCAGACCGGTTTTTCGCTCCAGACTACGCAAGGCATCGGAGACTCGCTGGACGTCGGCGGCGGATTTGACCTTACCCACGGACACGGCGAATATGTGAGGCCCGACGACGGCGGCCAGGTCATCGTCGATAAGACCGGTGTCCAGGGAGTTGACTCTAGGGATCACCAGCGGGCCGGCGGCGGCCAGCCTGGGCAAGAGGTCGGCGGTGACAGCTCTGGCGTTCTCCTTCTCATCCAGCGGGACCGAGTCCTCCAGGTCCGGCACGTAGGCATCCGGGGAAAGCCCCAGCACCTTCTCCAGCATCTTCGGCTGGTTGCCCGGCACGAATAAGGGGTTCCTGAGTACAGTCATCGCGCCTTACCGGGGGGGAGTTCCCGAATAACTACCAAGCAAGTGGAGGTTGTGTAAGTCAGGCGGGTCATTTTAGTCGCTTCTCGACGATGGCCGCCAGCCGCTCCAGGCCTGCGGTGTCCACGAGCGGAGACTCACCGCTGGCGATGGTCGTGTGCAAGGAGACGAACTTATCTTCCTTCGACATCGCCAGGATGCTCCCCAGTCCTTTGTCGTTAAAAAGGGCTTTCGCCGAGGAATCCCCGATAGGCTGTGACATCTCTTCCAGGCCGGGCGTTTCTATCCTCAATTTGTCGAAATGGTTGCGCGCCGAGGTCCGGGAGTTGAAGTCTATTACCGAAAACGAGATGCTTCTCGACGGGCCCTCCACCGAATCGAAACTCCTCAGGTAACCCGCATCCATATCGGCGACTTGGGCCGCGTCCACAAGCGCTCCCATCTGTTTGATGTCACGGAGGCGGGTTTCCAGACCCATTCCCCCGGTAGCCGCCTGGATATCCTCGACTTTGAGCAGATTTGCGAAGCTCTCCTCGGTCAGGGCGTCGCTGTTCCCACCGGCGCATCCGGTCAATACAACGAGGAGGAGTGCCGTCAATAAAGGCAGCGATCGGGACGTAGCTACGTTCGTCAATCCGACCTCTGGAATAGTTTCCGGTGAGACCCGCCAACCACAAGTACCCGGATCCAGAACCTTGGCCTATACCGCGTCGGGCTCCCCGCGGAGAGTATATCACGAACAGAGCCCCACCAACCCCGGCCAGCCGGTGTTCATCACGTTGACACCCTAAAAGGCCTGTGCTATAACGCCTGGGATATGAGCGTTCAACCGCCTATTCACCCTGCTGGCAAGCCTCCTCGAATCGAGGTCATCGGCGTCACCGGTATGCCAGAGATAACCGAGGGCGACCGGCTGGGTGGAATGATTGTGTCCGCCGCGGAAGGTCAGGGAACCCCGGTGGAGACAGACGACCTGCTGGTGGTGACGCAAAAGATCGTGTCCAAAGCCGAAGGCAGGACCGTGGACCTGGGTGACGTCGAGCCTTCAGAGTCCGCCCAAAAACTGGCTGAGGAGACGGGCCGTGACCCGCGTATGGTGGAGCTTGTGTTGAGGGAAAGCCGCGCAATTGTCAAGACTGACACCAGGCGGGGAATAATCGTGACCGAGACCAAGCACGGCTTCGTCTGCGCTAACGCCGGTATCGACACGTCCAACGTGCCCGGGGACGAGATTGTCTCCCTTCTGCCGGAGCGGCCGGACGAGTCCGCGGCCAGGATACGGGAACAGGTCTCGGAAGAGTTGCCCGGTGTCACCGTGGCAGTGATAATCTCGGATACGTTTGGCAGGCCGTGGCGGGAGGGACACGTGAATTTCGCCATCGGCGTCGCCGGTATCAATCCGATCAAGGACTATCGGGGCACCCCCGATGCGTACGGTGAGATTTTGCGCGTGACCAGCATCGCCGTGGCCGACGAGCTGGCCTCGGTCGGGGAGCTGGTTAGCGCCAAGGCTATCGGGGTTCCTGTAGCCATCGTGCGGGGCTACGGATACGAGCAGGGGCCGGATGGTGTTGGGGCCCTGCTGCGCAACCGTTCCATGGACCTTTTCAGATAGGTGTTTTTTCCACCCACCCGCCCTTGAGGGTTCACCCCAACAGGCCGGGGTCTGGACTCCCCTTCCGAAAACTTTCTGAACGCAAAAGTGCCACGGTAGTGGACAGGTGACAACCGTGGCACTGTGTGGTGTTCGAGAGACGCCTAATGGACGCCTCTACCGGGTCGTGATGGGCTTTTTACTCTTCGTCGGTGGCTGCGCCGTCCTGCGTGCGAGTATTCTTTACTCCACCCGGGAGACGTATCCCACCGGCCAACTGCTCCAGAGAGACATCGTATCCCCACGACGACCCCTCAATGTAGTTCTGGAATTCCCGCTCCTCGCCGCACAGCCGGCAAGTCCCCTGGCTAACGGGGCCGGCTGGACTGTCAATGACCCAGTGATGCTGACAGACCGGGATGTCCGGAGTCTCGAATAGTCCGGTCTCCAATACCGCCTGTTTCTTCGATGGCACTGACAACGCTCCTGTTTCCCTCCGGTTACCATTTTTAAACCGTTGGCGCCGGGCTTTACTCTCCATTTAATTTAACGCCGCAGTCTAGCAGAGTGATTCGAGAGATGTCAAGGGGTTTTAACGTATTTTGGCATACCTACGCTTTAAAGGTCAGCTAGATTGACAGTCAGGTAGGTTTGAAACTATACTTTTCGGAAACCTGGGATTATCTTAGGAGACAATGGAAGGCACACGGCTACGAATCCTACAGCTCTTGCAGAGAAATGGCCACGATACCGTAGACGGCTTGGCCACGGCTATCGGCCTCGCGCCGGCCACCATCCGAAGACATCTCGATATTCTCCAGCGTGACAGGCTAGTGGCGTTCGAGGAGGTCCGTAAGAAGACCGGCCGTCCGGAGTACTCCTTTTACCTGACGGAAAACGGCCAGGAGACGCTGCCCAAGGACTACGATCTTCTCCTGAACATGGTGATGGAGGAGCTGGCGGTGTTGAACACTAATGATACCAGCGGGCGAGACGGTGACGAGATCCTATCCCTTTTATTCAGCCGGATGTCCGATAAGGTCTGGGAGCGTTACAGCGAGGACGTGACCGGCAAGGACGTTGGATACCGTTTGGATGCGCTGGTGGACCTGCTTAAACAGGAGGACTTTTCTCCGGAGGTCGGGGTAGAGGACGGGACAATTCGTATCAAATTATTGAACTGTCCGTTCCGTTCGGTGGCGCTGCGCAACAAAGCGGTATGCTTCTTCGACCTGCACCTGATAACCTCCATGCTCGATACGGAGCCGGTCCTGGATTCGAGCATTCAGAATGGCGAGCCGGGATGCGTCTACTCAGCGCATATCGGCACCGGACAGGCGGCCCTACTCTCACCTATCGCCGAGCGCATTTCGTAGGGCCTGGAGATTCTGCTCCGGTACCTCCGGGGGGAACGTACACCCCGTTCCCAGCATCCACCCGGTCCCCTCCATACTGTCCACGGTCCACGATACCTCGCCGGCCACGTCTTCAGGGGTACCGTCCAGCAGCACCGTCTGATGGGCTACGCCGCCAATCGCCGCCTTGCCGGTGATTTTCCGCCCCTCTTTCAGCCAGATGTTCGTCTCGTCCTGTGTGTCCCAGTTAAAAGCCGCCACCGGGTAGTCGGTCAGCGCCGGCAGCATGTTGTTGCTGCCGCATACGTGAAGGACGTGGAACTCGGCGGCCGGCAGGGCTTCCAGGAGCCGGAGGTCGTAGGGGCGGCCGAACTCGGCGTACTGGTCGTCGGTCAGGCGGTCGTACGTTGCCCATTTTGTGGTGGCGTAGAACAGGCCGCCGGCGCCCAGTTTCAGACACTCGGCGGCGAATCCGGTAAAGGTCTCGGTGATGACTTCCAGCGCCCGGTGTACCTGAGTCGGATTCTCACGAATATGGAGCATCATGGCCTCCTCAGACCCGGCGAGCTGGGCCGCTATGGACAGCGGTGTGAATACAGTCACGAGGAATGGCACCCGGCCCTCCAGTCCGTCGGCTATGATGCCCAGGGCCTGGAGATGCTCACCCAGCACACCCTGGTGAATGTCCAGGGGGCGTATCGTCTCCCAGTCGGAGGCATTTTTCACCGGCCAATCAACTGTCTCGTGTCCGCAAGCGTCGGAGTCGCTGAAGGTCAGGCTCACGCCCCAGTCTTCGGTGTGGTAGCTGGCCCTGGGGTTCACCTTCATAAAGTCCCAGTCGAATCTGCGTTGGAATCCCAACATGGCATCGGCCAGTTTTTGGGCGGAGGTCTCTTGTCCGAAAAAGTGGCGCCAGGCACTGACCGGCGGGCGGTCTACCGGCCCGCCCTCCAGTGCGGCACGGACGCGCTCCCAGTGGGTCATTTTTTCGGGCATAAGTTCCTCCTCGAGCTAATGAATCTGTACTCACCCGGACTCAGACGGGCCACTGTTCCATGCGGTAAGCAGCGTCCCAGAACATGTACTCGTACCGGCTGCTGACCAGGAAGGTGTCCTCCATCCTCTTCAGATCCTGAGGACCGCCCTCTTTGGCCATGCGGTCGATGAAAGACCGCAGCCAGTCGGCCAACTCGGCGAATTCAGGGGCGCTGTACATCTCTATCCACCGGGAGTAAAGAGGCTGGTCGGTGGGCGCCCCAAGGCCGGCCAGCATCTGTCCGATCTCGCAGTATCCCCATGAGCAGGGCAGAATCGCCGCAGCTATCTCCCCTGCCCCGCCCGAGAATGCCGTCTCGACCAGATGGCGGGTGTAGGCCATGGTGGTAGGTGAGGGCTCGGTGGCGCGGAGTTCCTCTTCGGTGATGCCGAAGTCCTGGCAGAATCCCACGTGAAGCAACATCTCGGTGTTCAGGGTCTCGTGGAGGAGCCGGGCGAACCATCCCATGTCATCGAGGTCGTCGGCTTTGGCCACGGCGAGGGATACGGCCCGACAGAAGTCGACGAGGAAGACGTAGTCCTGCCTCATGTAATACCGGAACCGGTCCAGGTCCAGAGTGCCGTCACCGATGCCGGTGACGAAAGGATGTTTCTTCTCCTGGTCCCAGATCTTGGCGCCTTTGGCGCGGAGGTCGTCGGAAAAGCCCATGGGTAGCACTCAGCCTTCAGCGGTCAGCTCTCAGCGATCAGCCAATCAGGTTATCACTTCTCAGATTCGGCCCCACCCCGCTGTTTGTCCCTCCAACATGAGTTTCCGGATCAGGCCCTCTCGACCAGGACTGTCGAACCGCTGCTGACCTGCCTCAGCACAGTTGGATCGCCCTCCATGCTGGCGACGACGTTGACCGGACTGGTGGGCCTGATCTCGTCGCCGCGACTGGCGGGCGTGGGCCCGAAGAACAGGCACAGGGCTTGGCCCGGCGGCCAGTAGGCAATCGCCCCCATGCCCACGACCTCCTGGGCGTCTTCTTCCTCTGCTTGTATGGGGGTCGGAAAGTATATCTCGCCTCCCCAGGTGGTCACATGGGCCCTAAGCGGGAGGACTGCCCACAGCAGGTCCGCCGTTTCGCTGTCTTTCAGCGCCGCGTGGAGCGTGACATCACCGGCCGTTATTTTTATCCTGCGCGATTCCATCGGCCCCTCGAAACATCGATACGGCTGAGTGTCAGACGGCGACGGTGAGCCGGATTTTTCTGACGCCTCTCCGCGCGCCCTCACAGCTGCCATTATGCTGCATGTGCTGGAGTATATACAAATACGGTAGGCGGGCACCAGGCTGACCCCGACGAGCATGCCGAAGGCATCCCGACATCCGATGTACCGGGAGTGCTATCCTATCCCGGTGAGATTCAGCGTTGACTGGTGACGAAGAAACAACAGCAACCGGGAGGAAGGGATGCCAACGGTCACGGCCGAAGAGCTAAGAGGAATCGCCGCGGGGATCCTCCGGGGTGCCGGCGCCAGCGATGAGGAGGCCGCCATCACGTCCAGGCATTCGATCGGCGCCAACCTGGCCGGCCACGACTCGCACGGGATCATCCAGATACCGACCTACGTAGACAGGATCAAAAAGGGGCACATCGTCCCGGGAGCGCCGATGGAGGTCGTCCGGGAGACGTCCACGACCACGGTGGTTGACGGCCACTGGGGGTTCGGCTACGTGGTGTCCGAGCGGACGATGCAGATGACGATAGACAAGGCCCGAGAGCACGGTGTGGCCGCCGCCACTGTGTTTAGACAGAGCCACGTCGGCCGGGTGGCCGACTATCCGATCATGGCCGCCGAGGCGGGAATGATCGGCCTCATGACAGCCGACTCGGGAAGATCGGCCAAGTCGGTGGTCCCCTTCGGGGGACGAGAGCCACGTCTGGGTACCAACCCGATCTGCATCGCCATGCCCAGCGACCTGGACGGCCCGCTGTTCATCGATATGGCCACCAGCGCGGTTGCCGCGGGCAAGCTGAACGTGGCAGTGGCGCGAGGGACCTCCATACCCGAGGGGTGGTTACTGGACTGGGACGGTAACCCAACCACCGACCCAACCGCGCTGCGCCAGGGCGGAGCGGTGCTTCCGCTGGGGGGACCGGAAGGCCACAAGGGCTACGGCCTGTCGGTGATGGTCGAGATTTTTTCTGGCATCTTGACCGGCCTGGGCTTCGGCCACGACCCTTCGGGCAGGCACAACGACGGTTGCTTTATGGCAGCGTTCAACGTGCAGAATTTTCGGCCGCTGGACGAGTTCAAGCGAGAGGTCACCGAGTTCTGCGCCTACCTAAAGAGTTCGCCGACGGCGGCCGGTTTCGACCAGGTCCTTTACCCAGGGGAGTTGGAGCACCTGACAATTCAAAAGCGGCTCAAGGAAGGCATATTTGTCGAGGACGCGACGTGGCAGGAGCTGGGAGAGCTGGCAAGGGATTCAGGGGTAGCAAGCGAGTTGGGGTTGGAGTAAAGAACCGAACCATTATCCAATACTCCTTCGAAACATCTCGTATCAAGCATATTCCAACCGTAAAGAGCGTAGATCAAACTATCAGGAGGACTTCATGACAGAGCGTCGTTACTGGTTGTTGAAGTCGGAGCCTGGAGCGTACTCGTTCGCCGACCTGCAGGGCGAGGAGGAGCAGACTGCGGAGTGGGACGGCGTCCGCAACTACCAGGCCCGAAACATACTCCGCGACGAAATAAAGACCGGCGACGGTGTCCTGTTCTACCACTCGGTCGTCAAGCCGATGGCCGTGGTGGGGACCGCCGTGGTTGTCAGGGGCGGATACCCCGACTACACGGCCTGGGACCCCGATTCCGAGCACCCGGACCCCAAGAGCACGCCAGACAATCCCGTCTGGTACATGGTGGACATCAAAGCCGAGTCCGAGTTCCCCGACCCGGTAACCCTGGCGGAAATCAAGTCCACTCCGGGGCTGGAGAACATGGCCCTGGTTAAAAACTCCCGTCTATCGGTGCAGCCCGTAACGGCGGAGGAGTGGGAGGTTATCGTGAGGACGGGGTTGAATTCATAGCTGAGGGACACCCCTTCGGCTGCGCTCTCCGAGGGGTCGGAGTCCGACGCGTTCATTGTAAGTATGTCGGACAGGGGCAGGCCCTCAGACTCTCGGCTAATCCCTACTTATCGGGACTGCACACCCCATGCTTCAACAGTCCCCTGATCGACGAGTATTATCAGAGGTGCTTTTGCCGTCCACGGCTCCTATCCCCCTGGCTCTATGTTTTCCGACCCGAGACCCGCTCCACCAGTTTTCGCACCAGGCCAACGAGTAGAAGTAACATCCGGATAGGTGGTGGCGTCATAGGCATGTGTCCCGGAAAATCCGGACTGCTCAGCCCGACTGCGTCCTCTGTCAGACGTGCGGTATCGGGTGCAGGCACGGATAACGGCGCCGTTTCAGCATCCGCAGGCCACAGAAGCACCTGGCGCTCTTCAAGGACTCCGGTGAGGCCGAAAATAAACTCTTCCTCACCCGTCTTGCCCTCTTGCGGACCCGGACTAGGCCGCTTGAACTGCAATACAACCCGGTAAGAGTCTTCCCGTTGCTCGGCGCTCGACTCCACCCAGGCGATCTCGTCCCAGCTGAGTCGGTTCCGGTATCGGTCTTCGTCCTGCCGGGCCAGCCTTCGAGCCTGGAGAATAGCCTGGTCCAGTGAGATGTAGCCTATAGCCTCGCCTGTTGAATCGAACTCCTCTTTCTTATCTATTCCGTCCGACATGGCATCGCCTCCGGCATATCAAGACCAGCTGGGATTGTTGACGGCATCGATCACAGGTGCCCTGGCTTTGTTGACATACTACAACGACAGACGCCTTCTTACCCACCCGGTCTAAGTTGTATTGGGGGCGCTCCAATATTCGGTTATTATCAAAGACCGTCCGGGTCTCAAGGGGCAGGTCATGAAAAAATCAGATGGCGCCGGCGATGACGTCGCCAATGCGGGCGGTGGTTACCACGGTACCGCCGTCGGCCGCGATGTCCCCCGTACGGTAGCCCTCGGCCAGGACGCCGTCCACCGCACGCTCCACGGCTGCGGCCTCGTCGTCGAGGCCGAACGAATGCTTCAGGAGCATGGCGGCGCTCAGTATGGTGCCGATGGGGTTGGCGATGCCCTGCCCGGCGATGTCGGGAGCGCTGCCGTGGATGGGCTCGTACAGGCTGACGGTACGGCGGCGCCCGCCGCCGGGGCGGGACAGGCCCGCCAGACTGGCGGAGGGGAGCATCCCCATAGAGCCGGATAGGACCGATGCCTCGTCGGTGAGTATGTCCCCGAAGGTGTTCTCGGCCACGACGACGTCGAAGTGGGCCGGCTGCCTGACGATCTGCATCGAAGCGTTGTCTACCAGCATGTGCTCGAGTTCGACGTCGGGATAGTCGCGGGAGACCTCGACGGCCACCTCGCGCCACAGCCGGCCGGAAGCCAGCACGTTGGCCTTGTCTACCGAAGTCAGCCGCCGCCGCCGGCCCATAGCCAGCTCAAACCCAACTCTGAGGATCCGGTCGATCTCCTTTTCGGTGTAGCGCAGGGTATCCACGGCCCGGCGTCCGCGAGAGGTCTGCCAGCGTTTTTTGGGCTTTGCAAAGTACAGTCCGCCGGTCAGTTCGCGGACGACAATCATGTCCACACCGTTGAGTAAGTGAGGTTTCACAGGGCTGGATTCGATTATGGCCGGGAAGACCTTCACCGGACGAATGTTGGCGAAAAGACCTAGATTTTTTCGCAGGGCCAGGATGCCGTCCTCGGGTCTAGTCTTGGCTTGTGGGTCGTCCCACTTGGGTCCGCCGACGGCTCCAAACAGTATTGCGTCAGCGTTGTTGCAGATCTCCTCGGTCTCCGACGGCAACGGCGTGCCGAACTCATCGATGGCACTGCCCCCCACCCGCCCGTAGGTCAGTTCAAAGGCATGGCCGAAGCTCCGGCCGACGGCTTCCATGACCTTTACCGCTTCGGCGACGACCTCGGGCCCGACGCCGTCCCCCGGCAACACCGCGATGGAGAATTTCATCCGTTCCTCCGCTTTCGTTAGTTGGGCTAACTGATACTGTGCTCAGGCACCTTTCTCGTCTTACAGACTTCCTGTCGATGGACTCGGTACCCTGGGGGTGGTGCGTCCATGTGGTGCTTGGGTTATTATATGCCAAGAGCGGCCCAGGCACACCAGGTTACGTCCATCTTCCAAGACGAGAGGTCTATCCGCAGCCGATGACAGCCCAACAGCGTATACCCAAGTGCCCGGTTTCCCTTTGCTCGCGGCCGACGTGGTCCCTGAGCACATTCCTCATCGACTCCCTACCCGTTTACAGTCAACGTAGCCGTCCGCGAAGATGAAAAAATACTCGGTATTCAATCTGATCCGGCACGGTCTGGGCCACCACGAGAAGTGGCCACGGGCCTGGCGCGACCCCGGGCCGAAGAAGGCCTACGACGTGGTGGTGGTCGGCGGGGGAGGACACGGCCTGGCAACTGCCTACTACCTGGCCAAGGAGCATGGCATATCGAACGTGGCCGTGCTGGAGAGGGGTTGGGTTGGTACGGGTAGCGTCGGGCGCAACACCACAGTGGTCCGGTCCAACTACCTCTGGGACGAATCCGCCCATCTGTACGAGAAGTCCATGCAGATGTGGCAGAACCTGAGCCAGGATCTGAACTATAACCTGATGTACAGCAAGCGGGGGGTAGTCAGCCTGGGCCACAGCCTCCAGGAGATGCGAGACATCGCAAGGCGTGTGAACGCAAACCGGCTGAACGGCATCGACGCCGAGCTACTAACGACCGAACAGGTCAAGAAGCTGGTGCCGATGCTGAACACATCTCCCGACTCGCGCTACCCCATCCTGGGGGCGTCGCTGCAACGGCGTGGAGGCACGGCCCGCCATGACGCCGTGGCGTGGGGATACGCCCGCGCGGCCGACGCGCTCGGGGTCGATATTATCCAGAAGTGCGAGGTGACGGGCATCCGCCACCAGAACGGCCGGGTAGTCGGTGTGGATACCTCCCGCGGGCCCATCGACACCGGAAGAATCGGGGTGGCCGTAGCCGGCAACACCAGCGTGCTGGCCAAGATGGCGGGATTGCGCCTGCCTATCGAGAGCCACCCTCTGCAGGCGCTGGTCTCGGAGCCTGTGAAGCCGGTGCTGGACCAGGTGGTGATGTCCAACGCTGTGCACGTGTACATAAGCCAGACGCAGAAGGGTGAGTTGGTCACGGGCGCGGGGCTCGACTCGTACACGGGCTACGCGATGCGGGGCAGCTTTCGGATCATAGAGGGTCAGATCGCAGCCCTTATAGAGCTGTTTCCGGCATTCAGCCGTCTCCGCATGATGCGTAAGTGGGCTGGCATCGTGGACGTCTGCCCGGACGCCTGCCCCATTGTAAGCAAGACGCCGGTCGAGGGACTGTATATCAACGGCGGATGGGGGACGGGCGGGTTCAAGTCCACACCTGCCTCGGGCTGGGTCTTCGCGCACACGATAGCCAATGACGAGCCGCATCCTCTCAACGAGCCCTTTAGCCTGGACCGCTTCACGACCGGCCACCTGATAGACGAGCACGGCGCGGCGGCCGTGGCCCACTGAGGTACTATCTTGAATCAGGAAAGTGGCTTTTTACCCGCCTACCCACCCTCGAAAAGTATTTGGGGGTGCCCCCCAAACCCCCGCCAGAGGGGGTCTA
>CAZEDC010000117.1:0-6168 GCA_964510985.1 uncultured Dehalococcoidia bacterium | reverse complement strand
CGATAGGCCCACATCGAGTCCAACATCAGCGTATAGGAGTCGCCGACGGCCTCCCGGACTGCCCGGCTGATCTCGATGTCCTCGCCGGCCACCATGTGGGGATGGATCTTGTATGCGGGCCAGCCGTCGGAGCGGAAGCTGAGGGCCTCCTCGGCGTACTCCTCCGGGGTGGGCAGCAGCGCAGAGCTGGCGTAGGCTGGAGCCCGGTCCCTGCACGTGCCCAGCAGCCGGTGGACCGGCAGCTCGGCCACCTTGCCGGCCAGGTCCCACAGAGCCACGTCCACGGCCCCAATGGCCCTGACGTGCACCAGCCGGTTCTGCGCCCACATCTCCGTCCACAGGGCGCCGATGTCCAGCGGGTTCCGGCCCACCAAGATGGGCTTCAGGAAACGGATCATAGGCCCGACGAAATCGGCGGCTCCCGTTCGGTAGTTGCCCAGGAACGAGTGGCCTTCCACGCCCTCGTCGGTGCGGACGGTCACCACGCCCAGCTGGCTCTCCCAGCTTGACGCCTCGGTATAGCCGGGGTGTCTGGCCTTCGGGATCTCCCAGCGGACCAGGGTCACCGAAAGGTCTGTGATCTTCACGCTTGAGCCCTCCTCTGGTATACGAATGTCGACAGATTCTCGGGCCGGCCCGCGGCCCAACGCCAGGTATGAGGCTATTCTACCATCGAGTGTTCAAACCGAGGATAGCTGACGGACGGAGGCCGGGTAGGGTGGGGAAAACCGGGCAATGGTGCGGCGAGTAGTACAGGAAAAACTAATCGGCGTCGGCGGCGCCCGCTATCGGCAGGGGTTCCTCAATGGCGGCGTAGTTCATGTGGTACAGATGCGCGTAGAGCCCGTCGCGGTCCATGAGCTGCTGGTGGGTGCCCACCTCGAGGATCTCTCCCAGGTGTAGCACGACTATCTTGTCGGCCCCACGGATTGTGGACAGCCGGTGGGCGATAACGATGGCGGTCCGTCCACTGAGGACCCGATGGAGGGCTTGCTGGATCAGCATCTCGGTGTAGCTGTCGATGTTGGCGGTGGCCTCGTCCAGGATCAGGACCCGGGGGTCGGCAACGATGGCCCTGGCGAAACTCAGAAGCTGACGCTGGCCAACGCTCAAGTTGACTCCGCGCTCCTGGAGATAGGTGTCGTAGCCGTCCTCCAGTCCCATGATGAAATCGTGGGCGCCGACTGCCGCGGCGGCGGCGATCATCGTATCGTCGTCCACCTCGACATGGCTGTACTTGATGTTGTCTCGGACGGTGCCCGAGAACAGGAAAGGCTCTTGCAAGACCATGCTCATCTGGCTGGCCAGCGAGTGACGGGTGACGTCGCGGATGTCATGGCCGTCCACCAGTATGGCGCCGTGTCCCCTGGGCACGTCGTAAAACCGAGAGACCAGGGAGACCATCGTGGTCTTGCCCGCGCCGGTCGGCCCCACCACGGCTACCGTCTCACCCGGTTCGATGTGTAGGTTCACGTCTTTCAGGACGTCATCGCCCGGAACGTAGCTGAAGCTGACGTCCTTGAACTCCACCTCGCCTCGCAGCCTGGGAAGCGGGACGGCGCCGGGCAAGTCCACCAGGTCGGGCTCCGTGTCCAGCAGGTTAAAAATCCGCTCCCCCGAGGCCATGGACCGTTGGAGCTGGGTGTACTGCATCGTGAGGTTTCGGATAGGGTCGAAAAACCGTTGGATGTACATGATGAATGCGATCAACACACCGGTCTCGAGGGCGCCCCCGGCCGAGCCTCCGTCGATAAACCGCGACCCGAAGTACAGCGCCAGGCCGATGGCCACGCCGGTCAGGATATCCACTGACGGCAGCAGGCCCGCGGATAAACGGCTAGCGGACTGGCTGGCGATGAGGTTCTCACGGTTCTTGACCTCGAAGTCCTCCATGTTGCGGTCCTGCCGGTTCATACTCTGGACGACGCGAACGCCCGTGATGTTCTCGTTCAGAGAGCTGTTGACGATGGAGATGGCCCGCCGGACTCGCAAGAAGGTTTTCCTGGCGAAGGGCTGCCACACGGCCATGATCAGGATTAGTATTGGCAGCACGGCCAGGCAGATGAGCCCCAGCTTGAGGTTCAAAAGCAGCAGGAGGACGACGATGCCCAACAGGCTGAACAGCTCTCCCAGGGTCATGACCACCAGCGACATGAACTCCTGGAGCTGGCTGACATCGCCGTGGACACGGGACATCAGGCGTCCTACCTCGGTCCTGTCGTAAAAGGATACCGGAAGCCTCTGGAGGTGAGAGAAAAGGCGGCGCCTCAGGCTGTAGAGCACCCCCTGGGCCACTCTGGCCATCGACACCTCCTGGGCGAAGTTGGAGATGTAGTTCAACACCGCGATCCCGATGAAGAAGCCGAATACCAGGGTCAGACCCGAGAAGTCGCCATCTGCGATGGGCCCGTCGATACCCAGCTTGATAAGCCACGGGACGGCCAATTGCGTGCCGATGTACACCAGCATCGACAGGGTAGCGATCACCGCCCTCTTCTTATACGGAGCGATGTAGGGGATCATTCGGGTTACGACTCGCCGGTCGTAGATCTTCCCGAAGACATCTTCGTCTACCTGCCCCGGCATGGCTCCGTGGAAACCATGGCCCGTCATCGCGAGGCCTCTTTCCTGGCCAGCACCGGGGCCTCGACATCCCGCATGACATCCTCTTGCGGGCGGAGCTGAAGCTCGTAGATCTCGCGGTAGAGGCCACCCATGGCCAGCAGCTCCTGGTGCGTTCCCCGCTCGGCTATCTCGCCGTCGCTCAGCACCAGTATCTGGTCGGCCCGGTGAACGGTGCTCAGCCTGTGTGCGATGACGAAAGTGGTGCGGCCCTGCATGACCGATTCCATCGCCTTTCGGATCTGGTCTTCCGTTTCGGCATCGACGCTGGAGGTGGAGTCGTCCAGTATCAGGACCGATGGGTCCAGCAGCACGGCACGGGCGATGGACAGCCGCTGCCTCTGTCCTCCGGACAGCGTGGACCCGCGTTCCCCGATCAGCGTGTCGAGTCCCAAATCCAGGCCCTCGATGAAGTCGTGCAGCTGGGCCACCTTGGCGGCCCGGACGATCTCGTCGATGGAAGCGTCCTGGCGCCCATAGGCGATGTTCTCGCCGAGGGTGGTGGTGAACAGAAACACATCCTGTTGCACGATGCCGATGTTGCTCCGTAGCGACGCCAGGGTCACGTCCCGAACGTCGGTCCCGTCGATGGTGATCCGCCCCGACGACGCATCGTAAAAACGCGGTATCAGATTCACGATAGTGCTCTTGCCACTCCCGGGGACACCCAGCAGGGCTATGACCTGGCCGGGCTTGACCTCGAAGTTGATGTCTTTGAGCACGGGTGGGCCGCTCTGGTATCCGAAGCTGACCCGGTCAAAGCGGACATGGCCGCGGGTTCGTCGCATATCAAGCGCATTGGGTGGCTCCCGGACCGGCGACTCGGCGTCCAGAATCTCGAACAGCCGTTGACCTGCCGAGGCCGCCCGAGCATAGGAGTTAACCAGCCACCCTGCCATCCGGACGGGCATCGCCAGAATCTGCATATAGATGATGAACTGGGCCAGTTCTCCCAGCGTCAAATGGTCCGGCACCCGCTGTCCGCCGAACCACAGGATCAGGCCCAGCGATACCAGGAAACTGAAGAGCATAAAGGAGGTATTGCCGATCCTGAGACGCTCCGCCTCGACCATGGTCATCGAAACATCCAGGTTCCGGGAATCGAATTTCTTTTCCTCGTGGGCCTCCGATGCGAATGCCTTGACCACGCGCACGCCCGTCAGGTTCTCCTGGAGCACCGTGCTCAGGTCCGCCATCTTCTCCTGGACGCTGAGCCAGATGGCCCTCAGTTTCAGCCGGACGATAGACGAGTTGAGGGCCACCAGGGGCATGAAGCTGATGCTTAAAAGCCCGAGCTGCCAGTCCATCCTTAGGAGCAGTATCGCCACCACTGCGAACAGGCCGAGAAAGTACGGTGTTCGCACCAGGCTCATATTTATGGACATGCGGATGTTTTCCACGTCGGTGATGGCCCTGGACATCAGGTTTCCAGTGTGCTGGCGGTCGTGGAACCCGAAACTCAAGTGCTGGACGTGGTTGTAGAAGGAGTTGCGCAGGTCGTACGCAACGGACTGAGAGAGGGACTCTCCCATATACGTCTGACCGAAAGATAGCAGGCCCCGGACTGCGCTGAGTGCAAGGATCGCCAGGGCTATCGTGAGGATGGCATCGGAGGAGGCGTCGCCGCCCTCAATCCTGTCTATGGCATTACCGATGAGTTTTGGCAGGACAAGGTATGCTCCTGCCGCACCCAGGGTACAGGCATATGCGCCGACCAACCGCCACTTGTGGCGCAGAGCGATGCCTATGATTCGTAGAATTACCTTCATGCGTTGTCTGCGGGGCGCTCTCTGGATTATCGCTGGCGATATTCGGCTGCCGGCGGCCAGACGGAACGCCACGACTATCTATTCTACTACCTTGGCAAGGGGGTATAGCAAGTCCGCTGGGGATATGATTCTGATAAAACCGTTCATGTGTGGGCCCCATTTCAGTGCAATTGGACTCCTGCAACTCCGGCGTAACCCGACCAGCGGGTGGCGTAACCGGGGCGCAAGAAAAGCCCCACCAAAGAGTTGCAGAATAGGGGTGTGCTAGAATTAACGGCAGCTTTCCGAGGGTTGTTTATGAGTGCGGTTGACCGACAATCCAAGACCGGCGTCATGGGGTTCGCCCTCCGCCCGTTGGGAGAACAGGACATTCCTCAGTCCGCGGAGATCGAACGAGAAGCATTTCCCGGCCTATTCCCTGCTACGTCATTTCGCCGCGAGTTAAGAAACCGGCTCGCCAGATACTTGGTGGCATGGCGAAGAGATGATCAAACGGTTAACGGTGGATCTCCCGGGCATGATCCCGCCGCCGATGCACCGGGGGAATCTCAGGGTGACCGTAATCCTTCTGTCCTCAGCAGGCTGTTTGGCGGGGCCCAGTTACTGTTGGGGCGGCGCCAGCCGGCATGGCGGCCGGGCCAGCAGTTTGTGGCGGGCTTTCTCGGTACCTGGTATATGCCCGACGAGGCCCACATAGTCTCTGTCGGTGTCAGGAAACAGTATAGAGGGTGCGGGATTGGCGAGCTGCTTCTCATAGGTGCCATAGAGCAGGCAGTGGCCCGCGAAGAAAAGGCGGTGACCCTGGAAGTCAGGGAATCCAATTGCGTGGCAAGAAGCCTGTACCTGAAGTATGGGTTCACCGAGCGCGGTGTCCGTAAACGCTACTACACCGACAACGGCGAACACGCCGTGATCATGACCACCGATCCGATACTCAGACCACCTTTTCAGCAGAGATTTCGCGAGCTAGCCGAGGCCCATGAGCGCCGCTGGGGCCGGGCCGACCGCGTCCTGTACTAACACAGGGACTCCGACGCTCCCCGCTTCAATGTCCTGGCGCGTGTGTCGGAATCGGCAGCCGCTTTCGGGGCATCTAAATCTCAACACACCGGCGTTGGGAGAGAGTGTCCTTGTTGCTCAGGTTCGGCCTGTTCGTTGCCGTTGTCATCCTGGTACTGACCGTGTTCGCCCCCAGGTTCGGGGGTTTCTTCACCCGTCTGACCAGCAGCTCGGAGACCGTCATGGTGCCTGAAACCGCCGGTGCAGGGGAAGGTGTAGTGCAGGACCCGGGCCAGGAGCTTGAGATCGTGACCCTGCTGGGCTTCGACGCCATCCCCGCTATTCTGGACCCCTCTTTTGTCACGGCGGAACAAGCCGACGACTGGATGGAGCCTGGAGAACCCGTCCTGGGAGTTTCCATCAATGGGGAACACAGGGCCTACTCGGTCCGGATGCTCAGCCGTCACGAGATCGTCAACGACATAGTCGGTGGAATCCCCGTGGCGGTGACCTGGTGACCGCTTTGCTTCTCGGCCATCGTGTATGGCCGTGAGATCGAAGGGCAGGTCCACACCTTCGGCGTATCGGGCAAGCTCATCATGAACGCGCTGGTGATGTACGACCACCAGACTCGAACGCTGTGGAGCCAATTCCTCCGCAAGGGAGTAAAGGGTCCCCTTGCCGGTGTCGAGTTGGAGTTCGTTCCCGTTACCCAGACAAGCTGGTCGCTGTGGCGCGAATCACACCCGGACACCCTTGTCCTGGACAAGAACGGGCG
>CAZEDC010000116.1:0-72415 GCA_964510985.1 uncultured Dehalococcoidia bacterium | reverse complement strand
GAGGGGCAGATAGGGCGTGTCCAGGCCGAGGATACGCGTTATCCCAGCAACGCGTCTATAGCCTTCTCCAGCTTCTCGGCCGCCTCGGCCAACCGCCGCTCCCTCTCCTCGACAGCCGCTCTGTCTTCATCGAGCTGTGCGTGGTACTCGGGCAGCCGTCGCCGACACTCCTCCGGGGCCGGGCCGCCGTAGAGCGTGCGGGCGTTGACAAACTCCACCGGGTCCAATGAGCGGTCGAGGACCGCCTTGCTCAGGCCAACGGGCTCTCCCATATACTCTATCGCCGCATCGTCCAACAGCTCAGGCGTAACGTCCCGGGGTTTCACGCCTTGTTGATAGCTCATCCGCACCAGGATGCCGACGATCTGGTGGGCAGTGCGCCACGGCATCCCTTTCTCTTTGACCAGTGCACCGGCCACGTCGGTAGCTTGGGCCCAGAAAGAGCCTGCCATCTCCAGCATGCGCTCCTTTTTGACCTCCATATCCGGCAGCAACTCGGCGAACCAGTAGAGGTCGCGCACAGCCAGTTCGAAGGAGCGGAACAGGGAGTCGTAAAGGTACCGCCGGTCCGAGAGCGGCTCGCCAGTGGCTGCTTTCTGCACCGCGAAGGCCGTGACCAGGCCGCCCATGCTCTCGGCCACCGCCCCACGGGCATATTCTAGGGCGTAGGGGTTCTTCTTCTGCATCATGATGCTACTGGTGCCGCAGAAGCGGTCGGGGATGTCCACGTATCCGGCCTCGGAAGTGAACCAGAAGTTGATGTCCGACGCCCACTTCGAGAGGTTCAGGTTCACGAGGGCCACTGCCATGAAGGTGTCAATTGCTACGTCCTGGCTCAGGATCGCATCGAAGGTGTTTTTTATAACACCGTCAAAGCCCATGAGTTCAGCTGTCCGGTGGCGGTTCAATGGGAAACCGGAGCCGGTCATGATGGCGGCCCCCGCCGGGCTCTGGTTGACGCGCCCATAGGCGGCCTTGGCCCGAGCATAATCCCTCTCCAGGATGCTGGCCCACGACATAAGCTGGTGTCCCAGGGTCACGGGCTGGGCGTGCTGGGTGTGGGTGTACCCGGGCATAACTGCGTCCAGGTTCTCTTCCACCACACGCAGTATGACCTCACGCAGGACGTTGATACCCTTCATTAGCTCGATGAGGCTGTCCCGCTGGCGGACGCACCTACCCACGGCTCCAAGGTCGCCGGAGCTGCGACCCAGATGGAGGTGGCCGCCGACCTCTTCTCCCAGCTTGCGAATGAGGTGCTGCTCGGCCGAGTGCATGCCTCCGCCGGACTCCAGGCGTGCCTCTTCCATTCCCTCGTCTTCCATCCCCCGCAGCGCCCTCAGCATGGCAACGGCGTGCTGTACGGGGATCAACTCCTCTTCGGCCAGCATAACCATGTGGGCTTTGTCGAACATGTGGTACGTGTAGAGCAAGGGAAGCTCGTCCTCGGAGGAGTGGCTTACGATGTTGGGCAGCAGCGGCTCGGTGAGCCGGATGCCCGGCGTTCGGTATCCTGCGTAGGTTTTTTGGTCTTGTTGACGCATCTTTTTCCCTCTCTACGGCACTGGTTTTCTGACCATAAAGCGGGGCCATGCTATCACGGCGATGGGCCCCTCGCCAGAGGCGGGGATCACGCCGGTTGACGCCGGTAATGCCCCAACGTATCCTACGGCCTGCGGTACGACTAACGCCCCAGCCAGGAGGAGTCCCGTGATCGAAGTCCGACCGACCGAGACGCTGATCGCCAAGAATGAGGCCACGGCCCGACGGGGCATGGTGGCCACAAAGGACAAGCTGGCCACACTGGCCGGCGTCCAGATGCTGGAGGCCGGGGGCAACGCGGTGGACGCCGCCGTGGCGGCCTGTCTGGCCGTGGGAGTGGTGGAGCCCGCCTCCAGCGGTATCGGCGGAGGGGGATACCTCGTCTACCAGGTGGACGGCAAGGGCGGAGTCATCGGTTTCCCCATGCGCGGCCCGCTGGCAGGAAGGCCCGACATGTTCGAGCTGTCCGGCGAGAGAGCGGCGGGCAACTTCTTCTGGCCCGGTGTGGTCAACGATGAGAACCTCGAGGGGTACCGATCCATCGCCACCCCGGGGGCCGTCGCCGGGCTCTGCCGGGCCCACGAGCGCCTGGGCCGGCTTCCCCTGAAGGACGTGGTGGAGCCGGCTTTAAGCCTTGCACGTGACGGCTACGCCCCTGGCTGGTTTAATCTCTATTCCAACGGCCTCATGGCCGGCAAGCTCTTTCGGTACGCCGAGCTTCGCCGCATTTTCATGCCCGACGGCGAGCTGCCGTCCGGCGACCTGACCCATCCACCCAACCTGCGCCAGCCCGAGCTGGCCCAAGTCCTGGAGGCCGTCGGCAGGGAAGGGCCGGACGCCTTCTATAAGGGGGACGTCGCCATCGCCATCGCCTCGGATATCCAGGACAACGGCGGCATCCTGTCCACCGAGGACCTGGCTCGGTACCGTCCCTTAGAATGGGAGGATGGCCTGGAGCTCTCCTACCGGGGACACACCGTCCGGGTGCCGCCCTACACCTGTGCCGGCCCGACCAGCGCCATGACGCTCAAGCTGCTGGACGGCTTCGACGTGGCCGCTATGGGCCATAACTCGGCGGAGATGCTCCACACCTACGTATCGTGCGCCCGACTTGCCTACGCCGACCGCTTCCAGTACATGGCCGACCAGGAGTTCGTCGAAGTGCCATGGAATGGCATGCTCTCAGACGCCTACACCCGGCGCCGCCGAGGGTCTATCGGACGGATCCTGCCGGAGAAATTTGAACCCGGAGACCCCTGGATCGAGGAGGGCAGGCGTCCCACACGGGTGCTGGGCCCCAGCGCGCCGGACATGGACCATGGGACCACACACCTCTGCGTCATGGACGGCGACGGCAACGCGGTGTCTCTCACCAACACCTTAGGGGCCGGATTCGGCTCCGGCGTCGTGCCAAAAGGCACCGGCATCGTCATGAACAACGGCATGATCTGGTGGGACCCGGTGCCCGGACACGTCAACTCCATCGCGCCCGGCAAGCTGGGACTCAACAACATGACACCGGCGCTGGTCCTCGGCAAGGACGGCGTCAGGATGTCAGTGGGAGCGTCCGGTGGCAGGCGGATAACAAACTGCGTCACACAGCTCATCGTCAAGGCGTTGGACTACGGTATGGCGCCTCAGGAGGCCATCGACTCGCCACGGGTGGACTGCAGTACACCCCACACCAGCGTCGCCCCGGGAATGGACGGGAGCGTCACAAAGGAACTGGAGGCAAGGGGCCACGTGCTGCTGGTCATTGGGGAGGGATTTGTCCAGACCGGATTCGCCAGCTTCGCCAGCCCCGTTGTGATCACCAGGGACGGCGCCGAAGAGTTCAGGGCAGGCGTGGACACCTTCCATTCGGCCTATGCCCAGGGGCTGTAACCGGAATAAGCGAAGGAGCGACCCCCTATGTTACCCCTAGCCACGCATCCACGTCTGTCCTCTTCACCCACACGCCGCGTTTTGTCGGTCCTGGCCATGACCATGGCGCTGGGACTGCTGCTGTCCGGCGGGTTGGCTGTCTCCGCGCAAGTCGCGTCCCAGGACGTCGAGTTTGATTTCACGTTCGATACCGACGTCGAGGGATGGACCGCGGGGTTCGCCGACCTGCCTGCCGACTACCATCAGGCTACTTACGAGCTGGACTCGGAGCATCGAGCACTGCCACCTGGACTGGAAGGAAGCGGAATATATATCCAGGGACACAACCGCAGCGACGACCTCTTCATGTATCTCAAGAGACAGGTAAACGGCCTGGAGCCCGAGACCCAATACCTTGCCACCATCACGATCTACCTGGCCACGAATGTCCCCGAGGGGCTGGTAGGCATCGGCGGCTCACCCGGTGAGAGCGTATACGTCAAGGCCGGCGCCACGGCCATCGAACCGGTCGTTGCGACCGACGAGTCCGGCCACCTCCGTGTCAACATCGACAAAGGGAACCAGGCGGGCGAAGGGAAGGACATGCTCAAGTTGGGCAACGTAGCCCACCCGGAGGTAACCGGAGACGAGTACAGGATCAAGACTCTGGATAACCCTGACCGGCCCCTGGAGGTCACCACAGACCAGGACGGACGCGTGTGGCTGGTCGTCGGGACGGACTCCGGTTTCGAAGGGCTAAGCTCGATCTACTATGCTCGTATCAGCTATGTGTTCAGCATTATCGAAGAGGCTGCTCCGGTCCCACCGAGTGTCGGTGACTGGGCCGTTTCAAACCGGCTGCTTGCCACGGCCGCAGCTCTCGGTGGCTTGCTATTCGTCTCCGGGATGACCGTCCTTGCGAGGCTGCAGCGCAACTGAGACTCGAATGTACGGGGGCATTGATTTTCCGGGGAGGAATCCGGTGTAGTGCCGCACGGGCAGGAACACGGGCAGAGCTTGGTAACCATTGTTGTCTACTAGACCCGGACAAACAAGGGGCGCACGGTTGTGCGCCCCTATGCAGTCAATTACAGTTCGGTCGTCAGCGACCGGTTAGCGTTTCCCTGAACTCTTCTTCTCTTTGGCGCCGGGCTGGGCGGCTTCCGCGGCCTCCGTTGCCTCACCGGCGTCTGCGCCCAGGTCTTCCAGTCCTTCCTCGTCAACATCGACCATCGACTCGGCCAGCATCCGTCTGGGCGACGTCTTGAGCTTGGCCACATTGGTAAGGATTCGCTGCGTCTCCAGCTCCTCCGAGACGGCGGCATGCATCGTCTCAACCCTGGTCAATATTGTCTTGATCTCCTTGAAGGCCTGGCGCCGCAGCTCCGTTGTCTCCTGTTGGGCATCGGTCCGTGCCTGCTCTATCAGGTCCTGCGCCCGTTTCTCCGCATCGGATATGATATGCTCCCGCTCTCTTTCGGCCTGTTCCTTCGTCTCGGTAGCCGCTTTCTGATCGGCTTCGGCCCCTCGGTGAGCATTCTGTGCCTCCGCCCTTAGTCCGGTGGCATCTTTTAGCTCCTGCTCGGCTTCGGCCGACGATCGGTACACCATGATCTGTTGCCAGAGGCTGTCCACGTCGTCCACCACTCCGGCTTCCTCACCGCGCTCTTCCAGGGAGCCGGGGACGATCCGGTCAAGTTGGTCTTGAGATTCTTTCGCTTCGTCGGGCATCAGAACCCTCCTTACGGAGTTTATCGTCGGCTAGCGGGTGTGTCCCCGTTGAACGCCACTACGGTCCGTTACGTCGTTGATTCTTACCAATGCTCACAGCTAACAGGGTAGGCCGGTTAGCCCGATCGACGCCAAAGGTCCGACAGTCCCCGGCCGACCTTCCCCAGGCCGGACCTTCTTTTCCGTCTTGACGCCTCGCGTAACGCCTCGGTTGTCTCCTGCTGAATGGTGTTTCGCGCCTGGTCCGATATTTCGCGGGCCTCTCGTTCGGCCCTGGCGATGATCTCGGCACGCTCCCTCTCTGCCTGGGTTCTCGTCTCCTGGGCTCTGTGCAGCTCGGTCTGGGCCTCCTCCCGGTCCCTTGCGGCCTGTTCCTTCAGGCCCCTGGCCTCCTCCAACTCCCGCTCTCCTTCGGCCCTCATACGCTGGCAAACGATCTGGATCTTTCGTACCGTGTCCAGTTCCGCCTGT
This sequence comes from uncultured Dehalococcoidia bacterium, assembly GCA_964510985.1. GTDB lineage: Bacteria > Chloroflexota > Dehalococcoidia > Lucifugimonadales > CAZEDC01 > CAZEDC01. The sequence continues at coordinate 66,808 of CAZEDC010000116.1, read as the reverse complement.
TCCAGCGCGAATTGGGCCTGCGCCTTTCTGGCCTTGGCCTCTGAGAGATCGGCGTCCATATGAGAGCCCCGGCCCATGTGCTCGCGCCAAAGGCTCTCCACCTTCTCCTCCAGTGACTCGTCCAGAGGGAAGCTCCGGAACTGTTCCAGCTTCTCTTTTATATCCTCTATATCCTCGGCTCTCTTGGGCATTTTAACTCCTCCGCCGACTTGGAAGGAGTGCGACGACCCAGGCGTATTTTAGGTTTCACGAGGTAGGGCGGACCGGAATCAACCTGAGTCCCACAGTAAGGACTAGTTTAATGTGGGCTCCACCCGGTGTCAACGTTCATCGTGTCCACCAGGAAACGACGCCCTGCCGTCCTGGTAGGGCTCCCTTTATCTCCAGGCCGTCGGGCGTCTCCACCATTAGTTCGGCGATCGAGGTCTGAAGACTGCCGTCCTCCGGTGTGCCGGGGACCACGTACAGCCGGCGTCTGAGCTGGTCCAACGCTTCCTCGCGGCTGCTGTAGCCGTGGGCCTCTCTCGGCTCCAGCATCTCCACGTCCGGGTAGATACCCATCTCCCAGAGGACGCTCAGTAGTTCGGGCATCGCGGGCATCTCTATGCGCTCCTCGCCGTGGACCGCCTTCCAGAAGGGAGAGAGGCGTGACTGGGGTGGATTGATGAACTTCAAGACGACGACTCGTTCTCTGGCATGGGCCTCCAGTTTCCTGATGAAAGGGACCACCTCGGCGACACCGTACAGGACATGGGAGCAAAGGACCACGTCGGCCGGCTCCACTCGCGCCTCCTCCCAGGTACCGGTGACCACGGTCAGATTGTCTATGCCGGCTTCTCCGGCCCCGGCACGCGCCTCGTCCAGCATGCCTTCCGACGGTTCCACCAGGGTCACCCGACGGCACCGGAGAGCCACCGGTAGGGCGAACCTGCCCGCGCCGCCTCCCACGTCCAGCACGGTCTGGTCAGGGCCTATGTACCGCACAAGCCTCTCAAGTACCGGGTCGTCAGTCCTCCGAGGGTCCAGACGGAAATGTGAGGCGAACGGACGCCAGAAGTCATCGTCCAGAGCAGACGCGTCCTGGACGGCCTCGGACTGGTCGTGGTGAGATTCCACTCGGTCTCTCCAGTGGTCCGCAGCCGGTTGTTCTCTGGTGGTCATCTGGTCGTGATTTTCCGTTAAAGTCTCGCCAATTTATCGAAGCTGGCCTATGATATGACGGCGTATCGTGCAAGTGAATTCAATTGCAAACGTCCCCAGAGGAGTGTATCCTTCACGCCAGAGATTTTCTATAGTACTACTCGGCGCCGCAGCGCCTCAGTCCAAAGGTTGCCTATCTGAAGTGATGTCGAGACTAGACCTCATAGACTCGCCCATTAGCTGGGCCGTGGCCGGGTTTGTCATCGGTCTGGCCCTCGGCGTCAACACCGCATCGACCTGGCTGATGGCCGCCGGACTCGGAGGATTCCTTTTCTATCTCTGGCGCCACGGCAAGGCCAACCAGAAGACTGAGGGCCGCCTGTTCGCCGGCGGTCCCGCTTTCATGGTGGCATGGTTGGTTGGATTTGTCGTCCACGGCCTGATCTTCTAGACCGGACTCCTTTATGCTTCCAGAGGTTCCCGGTCGGACCCGAGACTTCACCGCCGGCCCTGCCGACGACACCTGGAGACAACCGTTGAGCCAAGATTCCGCGCCCATCAAAGCGTCTCTATTCGTGACCTGCATTATCGACCAGTTCTACCCGGAGGTCGGGGAGAGCACAGTCCGTGTGCTGAGACGGCTGGGCGTGGACGTGGATTTCCCCGGAGGCCAGACCTGCTGTGGGCAGCCCGCGTTCAACTCCGGCTACTGGAGCGAGGCGAAACCCCTGGCCAGACGGTTCCTCGATCAGTTTCATGGAGACCGGTACGTCGTAGTCCCGTCCGGCTCCTGCGCCACGATGCTCCGAGTTTTCTACCCGGAACTGCTCCAGGACGAACCTGAGCTATTAGAGATGTCCCGCGCCCTCGGCTCCCGGGTGTTCGAGCTGTCGGAGTTTATCGTGGACGTCCTTGGGATCACCGACCTGACCCCGCTGGCCCAGGGGGACGCCGGGGAGACCCGTACCGTGACCTACCATGAGGCCTGCCACCTCAGGAGGGAGCTGGGCGTTATCTCCCAGCCCAGGGACCTCATCCGCTCGCTACCTGGAGTCCGGTTGGAGGAGATGGACCAGGTGGAGGTGTGCTGCGGCTTCGGAGGCACCTTCTCGGTTAAATACCCCGACGTCTCAGCCGCCATGCTCCAGGACAAGATCGACAATATCCGCAAGACCGGCGCCGAAACGCTGGTGGGCTGCGACAGCAGCTGCCTCATGCACCTGGGCGGCGGCATGGCCAAACAGGGAGTCCCGGTAAGGCCGGTCCATTTGGCACAGCTCATTGACGAGAGCCTGGGGTTATCGGAATAGAACCCGCCAAGAATCAGGATAAAAAGTGGCGATAACGACGAAAAAATTCAAAGATGGTGCGGCCAAAGCCCTGGGGAGCGAGAGGATCCAGGCGAACCTGGCCGGCCTCTACAGTGGCTTCCACCAGGCGCGGATCGGGGCGGCCGAGGCCACTCCCGATTGGGATGCGCTGAGTGACCGGGGGCGAGCTATCAAGGCCCATGCGCTGGAGAACCTGGACTACTACCTGGAACTACTGGAAACAAACCTGACCCGGGCAGGGGGCAAAGTATTTTTCGCCAACGATGCCGAGGAGGCAACCCGCTACGTGGTCAGCCTGGCCCGTGCCCGGGGCGTCAAGCTGGCCATCAAGGGCAAGTCCATGGTCTCCGAGGAGATGGAGCTAAACCAGCGGCTGGTCGAGGAGGGCATCGAGCCCGTCGAGACCGACCTGGGCGAGTACATCCTTCAACTGGCGGGGGACACGCCCTACCACATCATCGCGCCGGCCATCCACAAGTCCCGGGAAGATGTCTCGGACCTGTTCCGCGAGAAGCTGAACACACCCCATTACACAGAGATCGGCGACCTGGCGCGGGAGGCCCGTACCCAGTTGCGCCAGAAGTTCATCCAGGCCGACATGGGCATCACAGGCGCCAACTTTCTGGTGGCCGAGACCGGCACGGTGGTGCTGGTCACCAACGAGGGCAATGGCCGCATGTGCACATCCATGCCCAAAGTACACGTAGCAATCACCGGCATGGAGAAGGTGGTGCCGTCCATGGACGACCTGGGCACCCTGCTGCGGCTGCTCATCCGGTCCGCCACCGGACAGGCCATCTCCAGCTACGTCACCACCGTCACCGGCCCCCGACGGGCCGACGACGAGGACGGCCCCGAGGAGTTCCATCTCGTCATCGTGGACGCCGGCCGCTCGAAGCTATTGGCCGACCCTCACCTACGGGAGTCCCTGTACTGCCTGCGCTGCGGCGCCTGCCTGAACGCCTGTCCGGTCTACCGCAAGGTTGGCGGCCATTCCTACGGCTGGGTTTATTCCGGGCCCATCGGCGCCATCGTCTCCCCCATGCTCACCGGGCTCGCCGATGCCAAGGACCTGCCCAACGCCTCCAGCCTGTGCGGCGCATGCCGCGAGGCCTGCCCGGTGAAGATCGACATCCCGCGGATGTTGCTCCACCTCCGAAAAGAGCTGGTCGAGGGTCAGACCTACCCGAAGGAGAAAAAGGGATCAATTATAGAGATGCTGGTCTTCAAGGGCTGGCGCCTCAGCGTCTCCAACACGTTCATGCTGGGCCTTGCCCACGTGGCCGGGAGGCTGCTCCAGTGGCCTTTCGCCAGGCGAGGATGGCTGAATAGGCTGCCGCCCCCCCTGTCCGCGTGGACCCGCTACCGCCGGTTTCCGGCATTAGCCTCCAGGCCGTTCCGGACCAGGTGGAAAAACCTAAAATGATAACGACCCGTCACCGTCCCATACCTTCAGAGAGGCTACCCTCCGACACAGTATCACACCTGGAACGGAGTTACGCAGCGTGCTCCCCGACGGCAGCGAAGAAACCTACCGGCCCGACTTCACCGGAGTGCCCGGGGCTTTAACTTTGTAATGTATCGCAAAATCCTCGGCGGGGGAGTGTAGAAGGGGTGCCCCCCTCTGCCAGGGGCCTGGCGGATGTGCCCCCAGGAATAAAACCCCTGAGGGTGGGTGGGTGTAAGTCACCTCCCGTTCCGAGATAGTGGTCTCGTGCCGAGCAGGTTGTACTGACGGAGGTCTAGATGACCGTAGGATGGGGTGTTGTCGGCTGCGGACGCCTGGCCGGCGTGACTATCCCCGATGGAATCTTTGCGGCCCCCAACGCCGAGTTGGTCGGCGTGACCGACGTCGTCGTCGAGCGGGCCAGGGAGACGGCGGACAGGTTCCACACCAGAGCGTTCCCCGGCATCGACGAGCTGCTTTCCGAGCCGTCCATCGACGCGGTATACGTCGCGACGCCCCACGCCTCCCACGCCGAACTAACCATTGCGGCCGCGCGCCGTGGCAAACACGTGCTCTGCGAGAAGCCGTTGGCCCTCAACGCAGAGCAGGCCCACGAAATGGTCCGCGCCTGCGAAGAGGCGGGCGTCACACTGGGCCACGGCACCATGATGCGCTTCAACTCTTGCCACCAGACGATGCGAGAGCTGCTCGTCCGGGGCGAGATCGGCCGGCCGGTGGCCGTTCACGCCAGATATGGCGACTGGTGGGCACCTGAGGTCCCCGGCGCCTCGGCCGATGACGAGACCATCTGGCGCATGGACCGGGACCGAGGCGTCGCCTGGAGACAGTCCCGCCGCCTGTCGGGAGGCGGCGCCATGATGGACATGGGCGTCCACGTCATAGACACCGCCGTGTTCCTCCTGGGTCACGTCAAAGAGGTCGCGGCGTTCTGCGATACGCTGACAAGCTCCGCCGACGTCGAGGACACCGCCTCGGTGCTGCTCAAGTTCCAGAGCGGCGTCCAGGCGACGTTGGAGAGCTACACAAGTGTATCCAACGTCCCCGGCCGCAGGCGGTTCCAGGTCTTCGGTGAAAGCGGTTCTCTGCTGGCCGAGGAGACCATGGGTCCACCCTCGGCGAGGAACCGTCTATTCCACCTCGACGGCAGCGTCGACAGAAAGACCGAACCCGAGCCCCGGGAAGTCGAGTGCCCACCGGTCAACATGTACGAGACCCAGTTCCGTCTATTCTCCGAGGCCGTGGAGACCGGCTCCAAATACGCCAACCCCGGCGAAGAAGGGCTCCATGTCCAGCGGGTACTGGACGCGGTATACAGGTCCTCCGGCGAGCGCCGATTCATATCCATAGGGGTTGAAGAGTGAGCGACCGAGATCGGTTCCTCGAAAACGTTCGACGAGCCCTGGGACGGGATAAAGGCCAACCTGCCCCTGACGCCAGAGGCGCGACGGGCCTGTACCGCGGCGCACCGTCCGTAGACGAGCGCGCCAGGTCCATCATGCAAGAGGCCCAGGACAACGCAGCCGAGCTGATGTCGTCGCTGGAGACGACCGCCGCAAAAGCCGGCTGGAAGGTGGCCCGCGTCGCGTCGGCCCTAGATGCCGCCGAGTACATCGAGAAGTTGGCCCGCGGGCTGGAGGCCCGTACCATCCTGCGCACAACGCACGCTGCAACCCAGGACTTGGACCTCGAGGCCCGGCTCTCCACGGCCGGCATCGACGTGGGCGTCATCTCCATCGGCGACGAGACCGACGATGCGAAGCGGGACGAAATACGCGGCAGCCTGAGGGAACAGGCCATCGACGCCGACATCGGCGTAACCGGTGTGGATTACGCCCTCGCCGAGACCGGCACCTGTGTGCTGCTGGCCCGAAAAGGAGTCAGCCGCCTGGTCTCCCTGCTGCCGCCCGTCCACGTGGCCTTAGTGCGGCCGGGCGAAGTTCTCCCCGGCCTGGACGAGCTATTTGCCCTGCGCAGGCAGGACCTCCTGGGCGGCGGGTCCAGCGGGTACATGAACCTGATAACGGGACCCAGCCGATCCGCCGATATCGAGTACACCCTGGTCACCGGCGTCCACGGCCCCGGCGAGGTCCACATGCTCCTGCGGGGCTAGTACCTGCCGCCGTAAATAAGCGCCATGTCCAGTTGGGGAGTCCAGAGAGGAAGAGTCCCTTTGAAGGGAGAACTGGGGGCTCCCCCCAAAACCTATCGGGGTGGGTGTGTGGGATAGATCGAGAATTGCGCAACTAAGTACTAGTTTTGCCCGACCCCGTACACTGGCTGCTATAATGACAGCGCCGTGAAACTCCCGTCACGGCCGGCATCATACCGATAGACCAAACATGCAAGAGAACGAAGACTTCTACAAGGCCCTGCAGCTTCAGCCAACGGCCAGGCCCAAGGCCATCCGGGCCGCCTACAGGCGTCTTCGCCGCCCGTACGAGTCAGGGGATGGCGGTCCCGACGACGCCGAGGCCATGGAAAGGTTGACTCGGGCCTTCGATACCCTGATTGACCCTAAAAAACGCGCGGAGTACGACCGTCAGCGAGCGGATGAGCGTCCCCCAAAGACCGGATCGGGGGCTGATGGCTTGCCCGCTCAGTCCAGAGCGGCTGATCCAACCCGGGCGGTCGCCACCGGCGGCGGCGCGGCTGGCTCTCTCCTCGAGGGTCCCAGGAGCGAGCTCCTAGCAGCCGTTGTCGTCGTGGTACTCCTGGCCGTGACAGGCGCGGTCCTGTTCTCGATTATCAGCAACTAGGCTGCCCCTAGTTCCGGCCGAAAATCCGGGCGCCCACCTGCATGAAGCGAAGCGCCTCCTCTGTGGCGCCGACAACCAGCTCGGCCGCCCTCTCCGAAGCCTCATCGAGCGACATCGGATAGCAGGTGATGGCCGCTGCGGCCTCGATGCCGTGGTGGTGTACCTCGCGGTACCGCTCGCCCAGCGACCCGGAGATGGCCACCACCGGTATCCCCCGCGCCTTCGCCAGCGAAGCAACGCCGATGGGCGCCTTGTTATAGACTGTCTGGTGGTCCAGACAGCCCTCGCCTGTTATCACCAGGTCCGCACCCTCCAGGTGCCTGTCCAGGCCGACTACTTCCAGGACGATGTCGACTCCGGTCCCCAGCTCTGCACCGAGAAAGGCTATCAGGCCGCCTCCCAACCCACCGGCGGCTCCGGCTCCGGGGACATCGTTGACATCGGTGCCCAGGTCTCGCAGCGCGACTTCGGCGAATTGACCCAGGGCAGCGTCAAGCCTCTCAACCATGTCCGGCGTCGCCCCTTTCTGCGGCCCGTAGATGACCGACGCGCCCTCGGGACCGGTCAGTGGGTTATTGACATCGCACGCCACAAGGAACCTGGACTCCCTCACACGTGTGTCCTGGCCAGAAGGATCGATGCTCTGGAGGCCGGACAACGCCGCCCCGCCACAGGGTAGTTCGCGTCCATCGCCGTCCAGGAGCCGCACGCCCAAGGCCTGGGCCATACCGGCGCCGGCATCGTTTGTGGCACTGCCGCCGATACCGATGATAAACCTGCGGAAACCGGCGTCCAGAGCATGTCTGATAGCCTCGCCCAGGCCATAAGTAGTGGCCGTCAAGGGGTCTCGTTTTTCGACCGGGACCAGAGCCAGACCCGAGGTGCGGGCCATCTCTATAACCGCGGTGGTGCCGTCGCCCATCGCGCCCCAACTTGCTGCTACCCGCTCTCCCAGAGGCCCGGTAACCTCCGAGACCCTGATTTCACCGCCGGAGCCCTCCACCATCGTCTCCAATGTTCCGTCGCCTCCGTCGGCCACCGGCACCAGCACTGCCTCGGCGTCGGGGACGACACGGCGCACGCCTTCGTCCATGGCCCTGGCAACGGCCAGGGCCGAGATGCTTCCCTTGAACGTCTGCGGAGCGATGACAATCTTCATGGCGGCGAACATTATATAACATGCCGGTCAGGCGCCCATCCAGGGTCGACAAGAGGGTAGGGTAGCGGCCCGTCCAAACGGGTGGAATTCCTCTGATTTCCTCCTCGTGAGGGAAAGGATTATTATGGGAGAGATACGACCCAGGATGTTATTGTCACAACTCGGTCGTATGGTAGAGAGTCCATACCAGAAACCCACGCGGCCCGAAACACAGGGGCTTAGCGCAAGCACGCCCTCCCGTGTATTGACAATATACTAATATCGTTGTATGGTAATAGAGCTATGCCGAGAAAGAAAGTCGAGGGCGATACGCGCCAGGTCTATGCCTCCATCCGCGAGGACCTTTACCTCGCCGCCAAGGCCCGCGCCACTGAGTTGCGCATCCCTCTGCGCGAGCTAATCGAGATGGGTCTGGAGCTGGCGTTGACGGGACCGCATCAACCGCCGGCTCAGAAAAAGCCAACCCCGTCCATCTGGGATGACGAGTATCTCGACATGCAGGCCGGCCAGCCGGTGGGTTCGCCGGTGGAAATGACCCCGGAGGAGGCCGAGAGAGTGGTCCGAGAGGCCTTCGGTCCGGCGCAGGATTCGTTGTGAGTCCCGTACACCGCCGCTCCGACCTCATCGCCGCTCCGGCCCAGGTTCACGAATGACCGATATGCTGCTGGACACTACCCTGTTCCAGGACTATCGGGATGGACACCCCGGCGCCCGCGCCGTCGTCGAGCGGATTGTGGCCGGGGAGGTCACGGCCTCATTCTCTCCGTTCACCGTGTTCAAGCTGTGGGGCAGCCCGGGTTTTGACCGGCGCACCGAGATAGGGTACCTGGGCCTGTTGCGTTTCTTGAAAGAAGCATCCCTCTCCACCGAGGCGGCCAAAGTCGCGGGCATCTGGCTGGGTTCAGTGAGCCCCGAGGAGCGGGCCGGTATGGAACACATTACGCTGGCCGCCGCCACCGCCAGGGAACGCGGCGAGCCAGTCTGTACGCGGAACGCCGAACAGTACAGCCGGTTTTTTCCCGAGATCGTAGACTACTGAGTCTGGATCGCCGTCCGGCACACCTTCGCTCCTCGAAGGTGTTAGACTGTGGTCGGGTGGTCACCATGAGACACGTGCTGGCCCTGGTCCTCGTCCTCCTTGGATTCGGTGGTTTCATCGCCGCACAGGCCGCGCACGTTTCCGCCGCCGACGATTATGCCGCCTACATCAAGTTGGACGGCGCCATCGACTCCGTGTCGGCCGGCTTCCTGTCCCGGGGCATCGAGTCCGCCACCGAAGACGGCGCCCAGTTCATCATCGTGCTGTTGGACACACCGGGCGGGCTCCTATCGTCCACGCGAGACATGGTGGAGGCCATCCTGACCTCGGATATCCCTGTCGTCGTGTACGTCTACCCGCCGGGCGCCCAGGCGGCCTCTGCGGGTACCTTCGTAACCGCCGCGGCGCACGTTGCGGCCATGGCGCCGACCACCAACATCGGGGCCGCCTCTCCGGTGGGCCAGGGCGGTGAAGACCTGCCCGAGACACTGAAGTCCAAGTCCACCCAGGACGCGGCGGCCTTTATGCGAAGCATCGCCGAGGAGCGAGACCGCAACGCCGAGGCCCTGGAGCAGACGGTCCTGACGGCGGTCTCCTATTCCACTTCCGAGGCGCTGGCCGGCGACATGATCGACCTGATCGCCGAGAACCTGAACGACCTGCTGGCCCAGTTGGACGGCAAGAGGTTGGAGACCGATAGGGGTGAGGCGGTCCTGGACACCGACGGCCTGGAGCTTCGCCGGATAAAGCGGATCCCGCTGGAGCGGTTCCTCGGTTTCCTGGCCGACCCCAACATCGCCTTCCTGCTGTTGACCCTGGGCGGCATCGGGATCCTTATAGGGTTCCTCAACCCGGGGGTGATCGTTCCCGGGCTGTTCGGGGCCATCGCCCTGGCCCTGGCCTTTGTCGCCATCGGTAATCTGCCGGTGAACTGGGTCGGCGTCGGGCTCATTGGGCTGGCCATGGTCCTCTTCTTCCTGGAAATCCAGGCGCCCGGCATCGGAGTCTTCGGCGTCGGGGGAGGAGTCAGCTTCATTCTCGGCGCGTTTCTCCTGTTCGGTGGCTTCGGCTCGCCGTCCATCCCCACGCCCGGCTTCCGGGTCAGCCTCTGGCTTATTGGAACCGTCAGTGCTATCCTGTTCGGATTCGTGGTACTCTTGCTCAGAGTCGTGCTGCAGTCCCGGGGGGCGGTCTACTCCACCGGGATCGCATCGCTCGTCGGGCAGACGGGCACCACCGCCACCGAGCTGGCCCCTCACGGCAGCGTCCAGGTGGCCAGCGAACTCTGGAGCGCCGTCTCCGATTCGGACGAGACCATCGCGGCGGGTGAGAAGGTCGTCGTCCTGGATGTGGAGGGCCTGACTCTGAAGGTGTTCAGAGCGCCCGACACCACGGAATAGAGGAGGACAACGATGATTCCATACATCACGATAGTTCGACAGTATGAGCGCCTGGCCGTGTTCACGCTGGGAAAGTTCTCGGGGATGAAAGATCCGGGCCTGCGGTTCCTCTTCTGGCCGTTTCATTCGACCAGAGTAGTGGACCTGCGAGAAGACGTGATAGACATCCCCCGGCAGACCAACATCACCAGGGATAATGCGCCCATCGACATCGACTTCCTGATCTATTTGCGCGTCATGGAGCACGAGGCGCAAAAATCGGTCCTGGAGGTGGTTAACTACCGGGCCGCCGTGGTGGGCATCGCCACCACGACCTTGCGGGCCGTCATCGGCGACATCTCGCTCGACGACGTCCTCTCCCAGAGAGAGCGAATAAACGAAGAACTCCGCGTGAAGCTGGACGAGGTGACCGAGCGCTGGGGCATCAAGGTCACCCAGGTGGAGATCAGGGAGATCGAACCACCCCGCGACATCCAGGACGCCATGAACCGCCAGATGTCTGCCGAGCGTGTCCGTAGGGCCGTCGTCACCGAGGCCGAGGGCACTCGGTCAGCCGCCGTCACCGTGGCCGACGGAGATAGGCAGGCGGCCATCCTCCAGGCCGAGGGGGCGCGACAGTCCGAGATACTAAAGGCTGAGGGCGACCAGCAGGCCGCCGTCCTTCGGGCCGACGGCTTCAGCACCGCCCTGGACAAGATTTACCAGGTGGCCAAGACCATCGACGCCAACACCCTGAGCCTCCAGTACTTCGACACGCTCAAGGAGATTGGCGCCGGCGAGTCCACCAAGTTTATCTTCCCCATGGAGTTCACCAACCTGCTCCGGCCCTTCATGAACATGGCCGGTCACGGCGACGGCGGGGACGGGGACTCGGCGAAGTAAGTTTTCTCGGCCGACGTTGACGGTTGGAGGACAGCCTGAGAATCTTGTCATTCTGAGCCCTTCGACTTCGCTCAGGATAGACTCCGCGAAGAATCTGGGGTAGTGGGGTGAGAAAAACCCGGCACTATCGCAGACCCCACCCCTCCGAAGAATCGGAGTCCGCGCCAATACCGATTAAGGTGGCGGACAGATCCTTCGTCGCCACGACCAAAGCGGTGCTCCTCAGGATGACAAAGAGCCCAGGCCGGCTATTCTCACTGCGGCTCTGGTCAGGACGAGGGAGGTAGGTGATTAACCTCCGGGCTGGCCACCCCTAGAACTCCCTCAGGTCCACCAGGCCGGCGCTGCCGACCGCATCGGGATCGGCGTCACGAGGCCCTTTGGGGCCGCCGCTCCTCGCTTTGGCGCTCCACTCTTCGATCACTACCTCAACTAAAGCGGTGGCCTCCAGGTGGTCCGACGGCGGTATCTCGTAGTCCTTTCCCGCCGTTCGCTCGGGAATATAACGACGCACCATCCGATCGAATAGTTCCTCTTTCTCCTTCTCATCGGTGATTGACCGGCCACGACCGAAAATCACGACGCTGCGGAAGTTCATGGAGTGGTACTTGGCTGTGCGTGAGTACACCAGCCCGTCCAGCAGCGTCACGGTGATGCACGTGGGAGCGCCCGTGGCCAGCTGCTGCATGGTGCGGCTGCTCAGTGCACCGTGAATGTAGATACGGTCCGGTTTCTCCGGTTCGAAGTGGTAGGAGAAGGGGATGACATAGGGCTGTCCGTCCTGAGAAAAGCCCACGTGGGCGACCATCCCGATCGCCAGAATCTCGGCCGCCTCGTCGGTAATCGTTCGTTCCGGATGCTGCCGTATCTCCGCTCGTGCCGTCATGCCATTCTCCTTTTGTCTGAATACGCAGGCAGGATTATACCAAGAATCCCAATAAAAGAAGCTAACTGAAACACAAAGTCTGCTGATTCGTCCCTTTTCCGGGTAACTCGGCGCCCGACTCTAAAGGTGCTTTTTCACCGTCCGCGCCATCTTCATCGTCATCCCGGGAACGGCGGCGACGTCCTCCAGTGAAGCCTCCCTGATACCTTTGACCGATCCGAAACGCCGGATCAGCATCCGTCGCCGCTTGGGACCGACGCCGGGCACAATGTCCAGGGCCGAGGCGATGCTCTGCTTGGACCGGCGCTGCCGGTGGAAGGTGATGGCGAACCTGTGGGCCTCGTCCCTGAGCCGCTGCACTAGGAACAGTCCCTGGGAGCTGCGCGGCAGGACGATGGCCTCGGGAACCTGGGGCACGAAGAGCTCCTCGTTCTCTTTAGCCAGGCTTGCCAGCGGCACCAAGTCCACGCCCAACTCCAAGAACACCTGTAAGGCCGCTCCCAGGTGCCCTCTACCCCCGTCTATCAGCACCAGGTCGGGCACGATGCCCCAGCCCTTGCCGTCACCCGGGGCTTTATCCCCGGAGCCGGCGCCGTTGGCCTTTGTACCGTCGGTAGACTTGGCGAGCCGCTTGAAGCGGCGCGTCAGGACCTCCCGCATCATCGAGTAGTCATCGACCCCTTCCACAGTCTTGATGGTAAAACGGCGGTAGTGGGACGGCTTCGGCTTGCCGTCCTCGAACACCGCCATGCCGCCGACGGGATTGGTACCCTGGATGTTGGAGATGTCGTAGCACTCGATCCGCTGGGGCGGTCTGGGCAGGCTCAGCGCCTCCTGAAGCTCGGTCATGGCCGCGTCGATGTTGGCGCTGTCCGAAATCTGCCGGATCACCAGCTGCTCCAGGCCCTGGGCGGCATTCTCGGCGACCATCTGGACCAGCTTCCGCTTCTCGCCCCTCTGCGGGGTGTAGATACGGACATCTCCCTGCCGTTTCGTCCGGAGCCAGTCTCCGATGGCCTCCGGCTCCTCCAGTGGGTGCTGGACCAGGATGCGCGGCGGCACATAGGGCGTGGCGTCGTAGAACTGCTTGACAAAAGCCGTCATTATCTTGCCGGGCTCGTCGTCCTCGGTACCCGCCATGATGAAGTTGTCCCGGCCGATCAGCTTCCCCATGCGTATGAAAAACACCTCGACCCAGGCCTCTCTCCTGCCCGGTGCGGCCGCGACCACGTCCATGTTCTCCGAGCTGAGATGGAGGACCTTCTGCCCCTCCTGGACCTTGTCGATGGCACGGAGTTGGTCCCGCAGCACCGCCGCCCGCTCGAACTCCAGCGATTCGGCCGCCTCCATCATGCGCCGGGTTATTCCATTAACGACGCGCCCGGTCTTCCCCTCCATGAACAGCATCACCTGATCGATGATCTCGCCGTACTGTTCCTCGCCCACCGCCCCGATGCACGGGCCGGCGCAGCGATGGATGAAGTAGTCCAGGCAGGGGCGGGGATCGGTCCCGGTTATGGTCTTGGTGCAGGACCGGTAGGGGAACAGCCTCTTCAGCAGGCTCAGCGTCCGCCTCACGCTGCCGGCGTTGGCGAAAGGACCGAAGTAGCGCGCCCCGTCCTTGGCCACATTGCGCGTGATGTACACTAGGGGGAAGTCCTCGGAGACGTCGATCTTGAGAAAAGGGTAGCTCTTGTCATCCTTGAGTCGGGCGTTGTAGGGAGGCTGGTGCTCCTTGATCAGGTTGCATTCGAGGATCACCGCCTCCTGCTCGGACTCCGTGACAATGAACTCGAAGTCCTTGACCTGGCTCACCATGTTGCGGATCTTGGGCTCCAGGTTCGTCTGGCTGGCGAAGTAGGATCTGATCCTATGCCTCAGGCTGGCGGCCTTGCCGACGTAGAGGACTCCGCCCGCGCCGTCCCGCATGAGGTAGACGCCGGGCTTCGTTGGCGCCGCTCTGAGGCGCTCCGAGAATTTTTTCTGTCTCATCGACGAACTCACACGATTTTACGGTCGGGTAGGTGGTTGAGCCGAAACCAGCCAAAGGCCAAAGGGCCGCCCCTTAACTTATTAGCAGGTGGGAACAAGAATTTGACGTCTGTCACCACTTCGGCAAGCTCAGTGCAGGCTCTGAGCCCTTCGGCTTCGCTCAGGGTAGACTCCCGCGAAGGGTCTGTGGTGGAGGACTCCCATTTCAGAAACCGATTGCCACCCGCCCCAGCTTATCGAAGGGTGGTCGACATGTTTTCCGCCGGTGGACCGGTCTCTGTCCCGCCCGTGGTACCTGTCCCGGCTCCGTGGGGAGCCTGTCGGACCATGACCGAGATAGGGTGCTTCCGGGAGCTAGCTCCGCAGGAAAACGGTCAGCACCGCCAGGGCGGCCACCATCAGGACCGCCAGGATCCCGATATGCCTGAGTTCGGAAGGCAGGTGGCTGTACACGAGAGCGGGCTCCGCGGTGCTCCTCTGCCTGGACCGCCGGGCCTGGCGCGTCGCGGGCTGGGATGCCGGCGCCGATGCTTCCACGATTGTCTCTTCCTGAACGATGGCTTCATCGGCCGGTTCCGAGGCTGCGACCGCCTCCGTACTGGACTCCGACGGTCCCGGATCGAACTCTTGCGACTGGCCTTTTATTTTACGTTTGCGGCGTCTGAGCTGGGCCTGCCTGGACGCCACTCGCTTGGATTTGCTCGGCATTGACTGCCTCCTGCTGTCAGGCGGGTCGAGCTACCGCCCGGCGTAATTGCCCGAACGGCTCCATCGCCCGCTGGTCTATTATCTCTCGAACCTACCACCTTGTTCAAGGTGGGTGGCGCCTTCAGGGTCCGTTATCGGCCGGTTCGGACACCTCAAGGCTTTGTGGATTTCCTCTGAACCGTCGGTGTCCAGACCCCGACCTGTCGGGGCTCTGGCGGGGGTTTGGGGGATACTTCAAAATACTATTCGAGGGTGGGTGGGCGGGTAACAAGCCCCCTTTTGTAGACGATATCAACAGAAGCCAAACCTCAACGAGCCCTGGGATGAGCGCTGTCGTACTCGGCTCGCACGTGCTCGCTGGTCAGGTGCGTGTACACCTGTGTCGTCGTGATGCTGGCGTGGCCCAGCAGCGCCTGGACGTGCCTTAGCGGTGCGCCACCCCGTAGCAGGTGCGTAGCGAAGCTGTGGCGCAGCGTGTGCGGCGTTATCTTGGACTTTATACCGGCCCGTCTGGCATGGACCTTCAATATCAGCGAAAACCCCTGCCGAGTTAGGCGCTGTCCCCGCTTGTTCAAGAACAGAGTGGTCTCCGGCCGGGACTTCATAAGGCGGGGCCGTGCCTCTTCGATGTACTTACGGAGGGCTTCGACTGCCTCGGCGTGGATGGGAATCACCCGCTCCTTGGCCCCCTTGCCGAAGCACCGGACCGATCCCTGGTCCAGGTTGATGCTGTCCAAGTCCAGGGACACCAGTTCGCTGACCCTCATCCCACTGGCGTAGATAAGCTCGAGCATGGCCTTGTCCCGCCCGGCCTCGGGGAAGTCGCCAAGGGAGGCGCTCTCCAGGAGAGTCTCGACCTCCTCGACGGTGAGTGTATCGGGGAGGGAGCGGCCCACGCGCGGAACGCTGAGGTGTTCTGTCGGGTCCCTGTCCAGTAGGCCCTCTTCCACCAGGAACCCGAACAGCGACTTGGACGATGCCACCTTGCGCGCCCGCGTCGTATCCGAGTATCCCAGCCTGTGAAGCTCTAACAGGTATTCGGTCAGCGTTCGGTCGTCCACTCCCCGCCACCCGTGGCCGTTCCTATCACGCCTTCCCTGAGACTCCAGGTATTCCACAAGCTGGTACAGGTCGTTCCTGTAGGCGGCCAGAGTGTTAGGTGATACCCCTCGCTCCACCGCCATGTAGTTCAGAAAACCGTCTACGTCTTCTCGCACCGGGACCTTCCTTAGAACGAGTCGCTCGGCCCGACTCGGCGAGGCTTTCGTCTCAGCGTTCCACCGGGTAATGCCCGGATAAATACCCCAACTCGGACCAATCCATAATACCACACGGATGGCGGCAGTCCGGGCCAATAGCACCCTTGACACCCGTCCTGCGCACCCTTAGATTAGAACTCGTGATTGAGCGACTCATAGGGGCAATCCGGGTATAGGACGGCCGGATGAATAGCACTATGCCCTGTCCGGCCCCCCGAGGCACAATGATAAAAATGTGGTCGAAGGTAGATGAGGACCGGTGGACCCGGCGATTGGACATTGAATGGTTGAGATAGAGATCGGGCCCAACCTGGTCACCATGGGCACCTTCGTATTGAGCTGGCACGGCTTTTTCAGCTTTATAGCCGTCGGCTCGGCCGTTTTCCTGGTGGGCCGCTGGGCCCCCATGAAAGGCATAGACCCCGACGACATCTACTCCATAGCCCTCTGGGCCATCATCGGCGGCGTGGTGGGAGCCCGGGTCGTGCACGTGGTGGATTCGTGGGACTTCTACCAGGAGAACCCCGGCCAGATTATCGCCATCTGGCAGGGCGGCATAGGGCTGTGGGGCGGCATCCTGGGCGGGTTCATCGGCGGGGCCCTCTACGCCCTGTGGGCCAAGCACCCCGTGGGCGTTATCGCCGACCTGACCGCGCCGGCCATGCTCTTCGCCCAGACCATCGGCCGCCTGGGCGACATCGTCAACGGCGAGCACTGCGCCAAGGCCACGGACTTCTTCCTGGGGTTCATGTGGACAAATGTCAACAGCGACGCCGCCAACTGCGACAACGGCATCAACTTCTCCGTATATCCCGTCATCGCCATCGAGATGCTCTGGAACATGGCGGCGCTGTTTGTAATCTGGAAGCTCCGCGGCCGCCTGCGCCCGGACGGGATGCTCTTCGCCCTTTACCTGGCCCTGTATTCGATTGGAAGGTTCGCCGTAACCTTCGCCAGAGAGGACAAGATCTGGTCCCTGGGGATGCAGGAGGCCCAGTACATCGCGCTGATAGTCCTGGCGATAACCATACCTCTACTGGTGCGCAACGCCCGGCTGAGGCCGGTGGAGGAAGTGGCAGCCGAACCGGTTTCTGCCCCCAGACCTCGGGGCACCCGGGCCGAACGCCGCCGAAGAAACCGGTAGGGCGCTACCGCGCCGGCCGAAAGTCCAGGACCGTTAGCTGTACCTTCGTCCTGCCTGCCCAGGTATTCAGCCCAGCGTTGTACACCAGGTCGATCCGGTCCTGGGCCAGGTCCAGCATCTCTCCCTGCCGGAAGGCGATGGCGTCCCAGACCTCACCGCCGTGAGACAGCCGCATCTTCAGGTGGTGGCCGCCGCCGCCGACCTGGCGGGAATCGACGACGCGGGCGTTGCGGGTCAGGAACACCGGCGCCGGGTTGCCCGCTCCGAAGGGGGCCAGCGACTGGACGAAACCAATGCCGTCCCCGGCGAACAGTCCCGGCGATACCTCGCAATCGATGTCTATCGCCGGCGTAAGGTCTTTTCCCTTTAGGCGGTCCTCCGCCAGCCCCGTCAGGCTGGTTTTGAGCGCGGGCAAGGCCGAGGTGGGGATGGTGAACCCGGCCGCCTGGGGATGCCCCCCGTAGCGAATGAATAGCTCCCGGCTCCGGCCCAGGGCCTCCACGATATCGAACTCCGGGATGCTCCGGGCGCTGGCCCTGCTGACCTCCTGGCCCAGCGATACCGCCACTACCGGACGGTAGAGCTGGTCTGCCAGCCGGCCGGCCAACAGGCCCAGGATCCCCGGTATCCAGTCCTCGCTTTCGATGATGACCATGGGCGGCACGCCCCCTCGAGTCCGCTCCGCCTCCTCCACCTGTAACATGGCCTCCGTAACCCCCCTGGCGGTCATCATCTGGCGCTCGTAGTTCTTCCGCTCCAGCTCTTCCGCCAGTGGCTCCGCCTCGGCCAGGTTGGCGGCGGTGAGGAGCTCGAGGCTGGCCTTTGCGTCGCCCAGGCGCCCTGCCACGTTAACGCGCGGGATCAGACCGAAAGCCAGCGATTCGGCATCCAGCGAACCAAGCTCCAGGCCCGCACTGGCCGCCAGGGCCTGCAAGCCCGGGTTTTGCGTCCTGTTAAGAGCTTCCAGTCCCCGCTTGACGAAGAACCGATTCTCTCCCGTTAGAGGGGCGACGTCTGCCACGGTGCCCAGTGCTACCAGCTCCAACAGATGGTCCGGCCGCTCCCGGCCCAGCGAGGCGAACAGGGCTTCCACCAGTTTGAAGGACATCCCCACTCCCGCCAGGTCCGGGTATGGGTAGGCGGAACCGGTGCGTCTGGGATTGATAACGGCCGACGCATCGGGCAGAACGGGCGTCACGCTATGGTGGTCGGTGATGATGGTGTCCATGCTCAGCGACGACGCCAGACCGATCTCGGCGACGTCCGTGGTGCCGCAGTCAACGGTTACCAGGAGCGTCACGCCCCTTTCTCGCAACACATGTATGGCGCCAGCGTTTAGACCGTGTCCCTCTTCCACACGGTCGGGTAGATACGGCACAACCGTACCCCCCAGGTCTCTTAGCGCCTGGGTCAACAGCGCCGTGGCGGTGACCCCATCGGTGTCGAAGTCCCCGAAAACTCCGATGCTCTCACCGGAACGCAACGCCCGCTCCAGTCGTCGGACACCCTTTTCCATGTCCGGAAGGAGCAAGGGATCGTTCCGGAGGTCCGAGTCGCTGTCGAGGAAGGGCTCGACCTGGCCTCGACCTCTGACGCCCCGATTGTATAACAGGTGGGACTGGAATGGAGGGAGACCCAGCCCGTCGGCAAAGCCGGGCGGCGGCGGGGGCAACATCCGCCACTCTTTAGGCATCGGCCGCTAGCCTTGAGGTATTAGCAAGTTCTCGTTTTTGTACCGTAACAACCCCCACCCAGCTTATAAAACTAGGGAATACAAGGAGCTTATCGACATCTACAAAGTAGACTGGCTATACGTCCTGATGTCATTCTGAGCCCTTCGGCTCCGCTCAGGATAAACTCCGCGAAGAATCTGGGGCGGCGGTGCGTAGCGAACGGCCCTAGCACCGCATTTCCCTTATTCGAACTTCTGGAACACCAACGACGCGTTGTGCCCGCCGAAGCCAAAGGAGTTGCTCATGGCGGCACTCACACGTCCCCTGCGGGGGACGTGAGGCGTGTAGTCCAGGTCGCATTCCTCGTCCGGGAACTCCAGGTTGATGGTCGGCGGTATCGCCCAGTTGGCGATGGACATTATCGAGACCGCCGCCTCGATCGCTCCACTGGCTCCCAGCAGGTGCCCGGTCATGGACTTGGTCGAGCTGATAGGAATCTTGTACGCCTCTTCGCCGAACACCGTTTTCATGGCCATCGTCTCGAACTTGTCGTTGAGCTGCGTGGATGTTCCGTGGGCATTGATGTAGTCGATCTCTTCCGGCCTGAGCTGTGCCTGTTTCAGGGCCAGTGCCATGGCCCTGGCGCCGCCCTCGCCCGCGGGGGCCGGTTGGGTTATGTGATAAGCGTCCGCCGTGGAGCCATAGCCTACGATCTCGGCGATGGGCTCCACTCCTCTGTTGACGGCGCTGTCCATACTCTCGAACACCAGGACGGCGGCGCCTTCTCCTATCACGAATCCGTCCCGTTGAGCGTCGAAAGGCCGAGAGGCCTGCTGCGGCTCGTCGTTGTGCTTCGACAGGGCCTGGCAGGCGTTGAAACCCGCAACACCGATGGGGCACACCGCGGCGTCGGACCCTCCCGCGAATACGATATCCACCTCTCCCCGTTGGACTGCAAGGAAGGCCTGGCCCAGAGAGTCGGCCGCGCTGGAGCAGGCCGACACCGTGGCATAGTTAGGCCCCCTGGCGCCCAGCAGCATGGAGACCTGCCCCGACGCCATGTCGGGCAGCATCTTGGGTACAAGGAACGGGCTGACGCGTGTCGGGCCCTTTTCCAGGAGGACTTCCAACTGCTCGGACAGGGTGATGATGCCGCCGATACCGCTGGCGATCATCACCGATACACGCTCGCTACCGCTATTTTCGATCGTCACGGCCGCCTGCTCCTTGGCCTCCAGTGTGGCGACGGCAGCCAGCTGGACGAAGCGGTCCATCCTCCTGGCTCCCTTCTTGCCAACGTAGGCCTCGGGGTCCAGACCCTTTACCTCAGCGGCGATGGTGGTCTCGAAGCCTTCGGGGTCAAAGGCCGTGATCCGGTCGATCCCCGAAACACCGGCCAGCAGGTTCTTCCAGGTCGTCTCTCTGTCGAGGCCGACCGGGCTTACTATTCCTATGCCGGTTATCACTACTCGATTTGTCATAGGTGTGGTTACTCCATCAGCGGCGCACCGGTCTCCACAGGCGTAAACTTTGGCCCGACAGGTCTGTCTTAATTGCTGTACGAGGGGGAAAAACGTCGTTGCATTATATCAGGGCCGACTCCAAATAAATACTGTGTGAAGACCCGGAATTCAACAACCGAATAATAAGGGGTGGACCAGGGTGACGGAGTCGTGGGGCGCGGTAACGGTACGCGACCGGTGGGTCCCGTTATGCCGGTCCTGGAGGCAATGAGAGTTCCATCGCCACCGCCGTATCCGGACAGGCGTCGGTGAACTCGACCGACGTCTTCACGGCATCGGGGACCACACCCCGCTCGATAGGAACAAAGCCAAACCGCTTGAAGAAGTTTTCGGCCGTCTCGGTCAAGAGATACACCTTGTTTACGCCGTTCTCCTGCGCAAGGTCCAGGGCGGCGCGCGTCAGGTTTCTTCCCAGTCCCTGTCCCCGTAAGTTTGGGGCGGTAGCAACCGAGCGCAGCAGGGCGGTGGCGCCGTACATCTCCAACCCGGCACTGCCGACGACACGGCCCGCCTGACGTACGACAAGGAGCGTTTCCACGTGGTCTTCTAGCCCCGCCTCCGGCAGACCACTCTTCTCAAGCAGCGCCAGGACCTGGGGAAGCGATTCGCCAGTGGCTTTTTCTATTACAGGTGAGTCCATTCTAGGTTCGTTCGGGCCGTTTTTGGGTGGTCGCCTCTCGGTGAGTCTACCAGAACAGCGAGGATCAGTCCCCTCTATATCCTCGGCTCCCCTGTGTCTTCTCCAGGTACTGCCGGATCATCAGCGCCGCCGTCGTCCCTTCACCGGCGGCCGAGGTGATCTGCTTGGTGCTGCCGGCACGCACGTCGCCTGTGGCGAAAATTCCATTGACACTGGTCTCCATGGTATCGCCGGTGACGATAAACTTCCACCGGTCCAGGTCGACCATTCCCTCGAGGAATTGCGTGTTTGGGTCCAGTCCTATAAAGACGAATACGGCCCCCGGCGTCAGTTCCTCCACTTCGCCGGTCCGGAGATCTTTCACGACCACCGAGTCCAGATGCCCGTTGCCCTTGAACTCCTGGACTGTGGTCTGCAACCGGGCCTCCATCTTCGGATGGCCGGCCAGCTTCTCCTGGAGTATCTGGCTGGCGCCCAGCCGCTCCTGGACCTCCAGTACCGTGACTTTGCTGGCGAACTTGGTCAGGAACAGGCCTTCTTCCACTCCGCTGTTGCCTCCGCCCACCACCACCATCTCCTGCCCCTTGTAAAACGGCCCGTCGCAGGTGGCACAGAAGTGGATCCCTGCGCCGATGAAGTCCTCTTCGCCGGGGACGCCCAGACGGCGGTAGCGTGAGCCGGTGGCCAGAAGAAGCGCCCTGGAACAATACTCGTCGCCCACCTCGGTTCGGACCAGTTTATAGTCGCCCTGGGCCATGATTTCCGTCACAGCCTGGGCCGGCAGGATCTCTACGCCGAACCTTTCCACCTGGGCCCGCATCCGGTCCGCCAACTCGGCCCCACCGATCCCCTGCGAGAATCCCGGATAGTTGTCGATACGCTCGGTTGTGCCCGCCTGGCCTCCGACTCCGGCGCGCTCGATAACCAGTGTCTCAATGCCCTCACGGGCGGCGTATAGGGCGGCTGTCAGTCCAGCCGGGCCGGATCCCACCACCACCAGGTCGTAGAAGCTTCTCTTCGCCTTGGGGCTGATACCCAGTTTCGCGGCCAGCTCCGCATTGGTGGGCTCCACCAGAATGCTGCCGTCCTCGAAGACGATGGTCGGGATTATCTGTTTGCCGTTGTTGACCTTCTGCATGTACTTTCTTCCCTCTTCATCCTGGTCTATGTCAACCCAATGGAAGGGAACGCGCTGCTCCCCCAGGAACTGCTTTGATTGACGGCAGTCGGGACACCAGGGTGCTCCGTATACGGTGATCTTGGCTTCGGGCATCGTCATCTTTCCTCCGTTCGAATAGCCGTTGGGCCGTCTGGTCCGGCGGGCGCTATCTCCTTAGATGCGCCTGGACCGCATTCAGTTCCAGCCGCCCAGAGGGTATCCGGCCGCGTTGACCCTGGTCGCCGGGCGCGCCTATAATACCAAACCGGAATACCCCCGATGCGAGCTGTTCCATTGACCTCGGAAACAAGCCCGGCTGACGCGCCGACCGTCGCGATAGAGACCCAAGGCTGCAAGCTAAACCAGGCCGACTCCAGCGTCCTGAGTTGGAGGTTTGCCGAGGCCGGGTTTCGCGTCGTGCCCCCCGCCGAAAGCGCCGATGTCCACGTCCTCAATACGTGCACGGTTACGCATATAGCGGACCGCAAGGCGCGCCAGGCGCTCAGGGCCCTTCGGCGGCGTAACCCCGACGCCACCATCGTCGCCACGGGTTGCTACCCTCAAAGGTCGCCTCAAGATCTCGAGGCCATGCAAGAGATCGACCTGGTGGTCGGCAACACCGGCAAGGAGACCCTGGTCCGGCAGGTCCTCGAATGGAGGGGCCAGGCCCCGGTACCATGCGCGGTTGGCGCCGAGAGCGACGCTTTCAGCCCCCGTGTCGCCAGGACTCGGGCCATGGTCAAGATCCAGGAGGGCTGCGACCAGGTGTGCGCCTACTGCATCGTTCCCAAGGTCAGAGGCAGGGAGCGCAGTATACCGCCTCAGCGTATCATCGACGAGATCAACGGATATTTCGACCGAGGCTACAACGAGGTAGTCCTCACCGGTACCCAGCTGGGCTCCTATGGGTTTGACCTGCCGGAAATGACTCTTGCCCGTCTGCTGGAAAGAGTCCTGTCGGAGACAAACGTCCCACGGGTCAGGGTCTCATCTCTCCAGCCTCAGGAGATCGGCCCGCAGTTGCTGGGACTGTGGGAGGACTCGAGGCTGTGTCCCCATTTTCACCTCCCGCTCCAAAGCGGCAGCGACAGGGTCCTGAGCCGCATGCGGCGGAGGTACACCGGGGCCCTCTACACTGAAACGGTCGGTGTCGTTCGGCAAAACGTCCCCGATGTCTCTATCACCGCCGACGTGATCGTCGGGTTTCCCGGAGAGACGGACGAGGAATTCCAGCAGACTTACGATCTATGCCGGCGGACCGGGTTCGTCGGCGTGCACGTATTCCCATATTCGGTGCGCCCAGGCACCGGAGCGGCGCACCTGGACGGGAGAGTGGCCCCGGAGGTCAAGACGACCAGAATGCAAGCGATGCTCGATCTGTCGAAAGACCAGGCCGCTGGTTTTAAGACACGTTTCCTGGGGAAAGTACGGCCCGTGCTCTGGGAAGAGGTCAGGGAGAACGGCGGCTCAGGCCTGTGGTCCGGCCTAACGGACAACTACATCAGAGTGCTGGGGCACAGCCACACATCTTTGACCGGCCGGATAACCCCGGCCAGGTTATCCACCCTGCAGGACGGTTCGGTGTACGCACAGGTCATCGAGGGTCCGACTGCGCACACGAGAGGGTAGGTGGGCAATAGGCCGGTGGACGCCCGGCTATCCAGACATTTCGGGCCAGTCAACCGGAGCGGGGCGTAATGACATAGCCTGCGCCGGCTGGAAGCCTTGGAGTCCAGGGCAAGACCGCGGGGGTTGAACCCCAGGCCTAGAATTCCACCGGGAGGAGCTGAGGTTTGCCGTTTCGAGCCTGCACGTATCCGGCGCTGTGTTCGTGGCCATGCCCAAAAATCACCAGCCAGCCGTTCTGAACGACCATGTTCAGCAGGTCTCGCTTCTGGTCCAGAGTGCTGCCAGGGCTCTCGTCCAGCGCCGGGATATATGACAAGGGCAGGTGATAGGCGGTCGGTATAAGGTCGCTGGCGAAGGCGATCTTCTCGCTGCCCCGCTCCACCAGGACAATCTGATGTCCCTCGGCAGGCCCGTTCGCTACTTTGACCGTCACTCCAGGGATCACCTCGGTGTCACCGTCGAGGAACTTGAGTAGGCCCTTCTGCTCAAGAGGCACGAAGTCGTCACCGTAGAACGTTCCCTCGTTGCGTTCGTTGGGGTGATTGGCCTCGTCCCAGCAAGCTCTTTGGACCATGTAGGTGGCCTTGGGAAAGGTGGGTACGGCGTTTCCGGTCCGGTCCAGCTTTGTCGAGCCGCCGCCATGGTCGAATCCCAGGTGACTCAGTATGACCAGGTCAATGTCCCTGGCGGTCAGGTCCAGGCCCCGGAGGTTCTTAAGGAGCTTATTGCCGTTCAGACCGTACATCTCCTTGAACTTGTCGGGCCGTTTGGACCCCGCTCCCGTGTCGACCAGGATGTTGATTTCCGGTGTCTGGATGACCAGGCAGTTCAGGCCCAGCCGTATCCGATTCCTTCGGTCCGGTTTGACCTGGGGTTCCCACTGGGCTTTGGGAATCCGGCCGAACACGCTACCCCCATCGAGTAGATAGGTCCCATCGCTGACAATATTGACTGAAGTAGTGCCAAGATTCACGACATATACCTCTAGATTTGATTATGTCGTCCTCATGATGGTCTCCGGGTCCGGGTCCCGATTGAAGTGGAAAGCCGGTCGGATATCTCTAGAGACGATTGTTCTTGCATGGCCCATGGGACAGCGTAGGCCTCGATAACCGGACCGTCTTCCCGAGCACCTTTTCGAGTCTGGGTGGACCTGCGGAGTCGGCTCCGCCAGGCGCCTGCGACCTACCCTGACCGATGAGCCCTCGTGCAAATGTGTCGCGAACTACGCGGCTGCACGGCAGACCCAACATCGGATAACGGTGTTCCGGATCTAGGGTTCAGGCATATTGTGGGAACGGAATTGTACCCCACATTCGCCTTCTGCCTGAGCTCAACGCCCCGGTTTCCCCGACCGGGACATCCCGTGAAATGACGGGGACAGATTGGCATCTCAGTGGGTCCAAATATTGGGCTGTTGAGCTGCCAGGGGCGGTCCGGAATTGAGAGCCTGTCCCCACCTACCTCTCACGCAGAACCATATTTCGAACCGGAGGTTTTGTCAAGGGGTTTAGGCCACTCTTTTTGACATATTCAACGAATCGTGTCAGGACACCTACAATGATTGAAATAAAGGTACCAGAAGTATAGTACCTGTTTACTGTTCACGTAGTACCTTACGCGCAGTCCGGAACGAGTCCGACCAGACCACAAGGCTGGGGGAAACGAATCACCACTGGTACCGAACCTTGAGCCCCAACGAATGTAGGAATTTCTGGTCTGAAGAAAAACCCTCTCGACTCAAGAAATCGTCTCAAAAATCCCCAGGATAGAGTAACCCTCAGGGGATAGCGGGCGGGAAAAAGGCCCCACACTTTTCGAAATAGTCTCTGAAGATGCAACGGTCGACACGGCAGGAACAATCCACCCACCTGCGTCTGAAATTACCACCGGACGCCGGGAGAGTCTTTGTAAAGTCTATCCTCGCAGCTCGTCGATAGCTCCGGCGAAGGCCTCGATGGTCTGGTCCACATCCCCGGCCGTGTGGGCCGTAGAAATGTAATACTTGGTGTCTCCCTTGAAGATTCCCCTCTCCAGCAACAGCCTGTTGAATCGGGCCAGGATCTTCTTGTCGCCGCTGAGCGAAGAGCGGTAGTCCGTGACCTCCGCCTCGGTGAAGTAAACGTCGAATAGCGGGGCGTCTCCCACGACCTGGACCGGGATCTCCGCTTCCTTGAACAGGCGCTCCAGCGCATCCTTGATCCGCTGGCCGGTGGCGAACAGTCGCTCGTAGGTGCCCTCGCGCCTGAGCACCTCGAGGGTGGCCAACCCGGCGGCGGCGGCCACGGGATTGCCGCTCAGCGTACCGATCTGTGGCATGAAACCGCCGCTGGCCGCCGCGTCGCCCTCGAAACCGGCCATCAGCTCCTGGCGGCCGGCCACCGCAGTCAGCGGGAAGCCTCCGGCGCAGGCCTTACCCAGCGTGCAAAGGTCCGGCGTCACTCCGTAGTACTCCTGGGCTCCGCCATAGGCGAGGCGAAAACCAGTGACCACCTCGTCGAATATCAGCGGTATCTCGTACTGCTCGGTCACGTCTCGAAGCCCCTGGAGGAATCCGGGAACGGGAGGGATCAGCCGCTGGAACGGCTCGACGATCACCCCGGCCAGCTCTTCGTGGTACCGCTGTATGATGTCCGACGTGGTCTCGATGTCGTTGAACGGGGCGATCAGCATCTCGCCTTCGATCGCCTTGGGTATGCCGGCCGAGTCGGGCACCGGATGCGGGAAGTCGCGGGGCTGGGCGGGCCCCATGCTCATCAGGGCGTAGTCATTCATCCCGTGAAACCCGCCCTCGAACTTCAGGATCTTGTCCC
Source organism: uncultured Dehalococcoidia bacterium (assembly GCA_964510985.1). Classification (GTDB taxonomy): domain Bacteria; phylum Chloroflexota; class Dehalococcoidia; order Lucifugimonadales; family CAZEDC01; genus CAZEDC01. Next base: position 40,207 of record CAZEDC010000116.1, on the reverse strand, counting down.
GCTTCCGGTAGGCCCTGGCCGCCCGCATGGCGTAGAGAGTAGCCTCCGTCCCGCTGCTGCTGAACCTGACCTTCTCTGCGCACGGCACCGCGTTCACGATCTCCTCGGCCAGCAGAATAGCGTTCTCGTTGCCCGCGAAGAATGTCGTGCCCCGCTCAAGCTGGTCCCGGACGGCGGCGAGCACATCGGGATGTGAGTGGCCGATCAGCATAGGCCCGGAGCCCAGCAGGTAGTCAACGTACTCGTTGCCGCTGACATCCCAGATCCGGCCGCCCTTGCCCTCCTGAATGATTATGTCGGACCCCAAATTCCCCAGGTTTCCGCCCGGCAGGACCCGGTAGGCCTTCTCGATCAGGGCCTGCTCCTGTTCCGTTTTCTTTCTCTCAGGCACTGTGCCCTCCTAAATTGCTGATTTCCAAAATCCGTCGCGGAAAATCATGGCACCGGGTCTCGAAATGTGCTGACAACCGGCCCCATCGGCGCGATTATAGCAATGATTCTGTCGCTCCGCCATGCGTAAAAACCGTTGATATGGGAACCTACTGGGTGCCACGGCTGGAGACGCGCCTGGAACGTGGCCGAGTGGGAAAACCCGAAAGCTCGTGCGCGGGAGATACGGGAAAATACGTGGCGAAGGATGGCCCGTTGCCTTATAATTAGGGTCGCCGACCGGTGGCGGAATCGAGGCGCAGCCACGGCCGGCATCTGATTATTTGACCCAACGCACGACTCGAGGAGGGACCGTGGACATCAAGGTGGTTTCGGGCGATATAACCGAACAGTCCGTCGGCGCGATAATCGTCAACCTCTTCGAGGGTGTGACGTCACCGGGAGGAGCGACCGGGGCCGTGGACCGCTCTCTGGAAGGCGCTATCTCCGGGCTCATATCGGACGGAGAAATCAAGGGCAAACGGGGCGAATTAATCCTGGTGCACACCCTTGGCAAAATCGCCCCGGCCCGAGTGCTGGTGGCCGGTCTGGGAAAAGCATCGGAGTTCACAGTCGATGGTGTCCGTTCGGTGACAGCCGAGAGCTGCCGCCGCCTTCGGAGGGCCGGTGTCGAGACGGTGGCAACCATCGCCCACGGCGCGGGAATCGGAGGGATGGACGCCGGCGAGTCGGCAAAAGCCGTCGCCGAGGGGGCTATCCTCGGTCTCTACCGGTTCGATCGACACAAGGGGAAGAACAGTGATCGTCGCGACATCAATACCCTCGCGATAGTCGAGTCCGACGCCGGCAAGGTTGCGGCGATGGAGAAGGCGGTTGCCCAGGGGACCGTCATAGCCGACGCCGTCAGTTTTTGCCGCGACATGGCCAACGAGCCGGCCAACCACATGACGCCGACCCGGATGGCCGAGATGGCCCTGGAGGCCGCCACGGCGAGCGGCCTAGCGATAGAGGTCTTCGAAAGGCCGAAGATGGAGGAGTTGGGAATGGGCGCCCTACTGGGAGTGGCCCAGGGAAGCGATGAACCGCCCAAGTTCATCGTGATGCGATACCGGGGGGACCCGGAAAACGAGGGTAATATTCTCGGGCTGCTGGGCAAGGGCATCACCTTCGATAGCGGGGGGCTGGACATCAAAACCGCCGGGGGTATGCGGACCATGAAAGGGGACATGTCCGGCGGCGCGTCGGTTATATCGGCCATGAGGGCCATCGGCAAGCTGAAGCCCAGGATAAACGTTGTTGGTATCGTGCCGGCCGCCGAGAACATGTCCGGCGGTCGGGCCCAGCGGCCGGGCGACGTGGTACGCGCTCTGAACGGAAAAACCATCGAGATCGACAACACCGACGCCGAGGGCCGGCTGGTGCTGGCCGACGCCGCAGCCTACGCCGCCTCCATCGGCGTGAAACGCATGGTGGACGTGGCAACTCTGACGGGGGCCGTCGTTACCGCCCTGGGCAACATCTGCACCGGCGCCTTCGGAAGCGACCAGGCCTTCACCGAAAAGGTCGTCGCCGCCGGCAACCGGGTCGGAGAGCGGGTTTGGGAGCTGCCAACCTACGCCGAGTATAAGGAGCAGTACAGGAGCGACGTGGCCGACATCAAGAACACCGGCGGCCGGCCAGCCGGCGCCATCACCGGTGCAATGATTATCGGCGAGTTCGTGGGAGACGCCTCCTGGGTGCACCTGGACATCGCCGGGACCGCCGGCGCCGACCGGACCAAAGGCTACAATCCCAAAGGCGCCACCGGAGTCCCCGTCAGGACCCTGGTGGCACTGGCCCAGGAACTGGCCAGGTCCTAGTGCTCCGTCTCTGAAATATACTTGCGGATCGTCATTGGAGGCGGACATCAGGGACACCACACCAGGTCTCGTCCCCGTAGCCCAGGGTGGAACGATACCGGGTCCGGCCGTTTGATTCGGACCGCGACGTGTGGTAGGATTCAGGCAATTTAAGACAGGGACCAATTCACTTGACCACCAATCCACGATGGACTTTTATCACCAACCACGGCCTGGTCCTGAGCTATATATTTCACTTTCCAAAGAGCACGGCCCGGGAGATCTCCAACTACATCGGAGTGACCGAGCGAACGACCCATAAGATCATCTCTGACCTGGAATCTGCGGGATTTATCGAGCGACGCAAGAGCGGGCGCAGAAACGTCTACCGTGTCGATCCCAACCTGCCGCTGCGGCACCACACGAAGCAGGACATCGTCGTCTCCGATCTGCTCGATGCACTGACGGTAAACCCGCCCGTGCCAGGAACCGTGGACGTCGGACAGTCCACCGCGAGCTAGGACGGACCATACTCCCGCCGCTCTCCACCTCCCCCACCTTCCCTCTGAGTTGACCGGCCCCGGCCCCGGTGCTAAAATTTTCCTCGTACGTGGTGAGCGTGGCCTAGTGGTTAAGGCGCCAGGTTGTGGCCCTGGAGATCGAGGGTTCAAATCCCTTCGCTCACCCCATTTTTTTGTCCATCACACCCGAACCCTGATACTGCGAAACGTGAGATAGAGACGGCCCGAATGTCGGTGACTCCGTATAAAACGGTGGAGGTTCTGCGTCCCGGCGACGCCCAGGCCAATGGAATGGTCGCCAGGCTCACCACCGATGGGGGCCTCGTGGTGCACGCGTTTGCCGTGGCCCAGGACTGGCCCTCCAGCACCGGCCCCACCTGGACCTACCTGCTGGAGGTCGAAGGCCTGACCCTCATCGACGCCGGCGCGCCAGGCTCCTTCCAGGCACTGGCCGACGGTGTTAAACAGGCAGGTTTCGACGTCGAGGACATCGACAGGGTCATCATCACCCACGGCCACAGGGACCACGACGGCGCTGCAATCCGGCTCATCGAGGAGGCCGGCGCCGAGCTATGGGCCCACGACATTTACACGCACCTGCTGCCCTACAGCCGGGGGGACCTCCAGAGCAACCCCGTCCCACCTATACAGAGGGAGATGGACCGGGTAATCGCGGAGAACCTGGAGGGCGCGTCCCTGCCGCCGTCCCGGCGCCCCTCGTACCCCGACGACTACGAGTACAAGAAAAGACTCGAGGTTACGCACAGCGTCGAGGACGGCGACCGGTTCGCGGGTCTGAAATTCCTTCACACCCCGGGCCATTCGCCCGATGCCATCTGTGTCAGTCTCGACGGGCTGGTGTTTACCGGGGACCACGTGCTGCCCGAGATAACTCCCCATCCCACCACCAAGGTCCGCCTGGCCTCGAAGATCAAGAGCAATCTTCCGAGCCGCTACAAGGACGAGACAAGAATCTTCGGTCTGGCGTCCTACCTTACGTCGCTGAGCCGTATCGACAGCCTCGGCGGCGACGTTCCGGTGCTGCCGGCCCACCGGTTCCACACCGGCGGCGCCTTCAACTTCGAGACGGCGAACAGGGCAGGGGAGATCCTCCGGCACCACACCGGCCGCCTCCAGCGGGTCCTCGCCAGGATCGGCCGGGGGCCGACGTCGCTGGAGGAAGTGACCCGAGGAATATTCGCCCACCGTAAGCTGTTGGGCGGCAACCTGGGCATGGCCCTGTCCGAAGTCGTGGCCCACATCGAGCTGCTTCAGGACGCCGGAGACCTGGACGTCACCGCCGACCAGAGGTTAAGCTGGAAGGGCACCGAGAACTACAGGCAGACCATCGGCGACACAGCGCGCCCGTAGCTCAGTGGATAGAGCATCGGTCTTCGGAACCGAGGGTCACAGGTTCGAATCCTGTCGGGCGCGCCAACTTCCATCGTATAACTCGGGTGCGTAGTCGGACTTCAACTGCTCGCACCGGTCCGTTTACTCGATAATAATCACGCTCCGCCCAACCTCACCCCGCTTTATGCACCTCCACACGTGGGTGTACACACTGCGGCTTTTCGTTAAATCGGTGAAAACGGTGCTGAAACATGTCCCACTGCTTGTGATATTCTTCAGACACCTGGGCTACGAGTCCCATACATGGACCGGTTCTGAGTTATTACGGCAACTGTGGACGAAAATTACAACGGCCGGGAAACTGTTATGCGGGTCCTGATCGTAGACGATGATGCCGATATCGCGAAAGTCGTCGCGCTGACTCTCGAGGTAACCTATCCAGGCTCCGAGATCCGGATCGAGTCGGACGGCCAGTCTGGCCTAGACGGCTTCGACAAGGACGAGGATGACCTCGTTATCCTGGACGTCGGTCTCCCGGACATCGATGGATTCGAGGTCTGCCGCAGGATACGGGAGATTTCGAACGTTCCCATAATCATGGTTACGGGGAGAGACCTTGTCGAGGACGGGGAGAGACCTTGTCGAGGACAAGGTTACCGGTCTGACGGGCGGCGCCGACGACTACGTGGTCAAACCGTTTACGACGTTGGAGTTCACCGCGAGGGTCCAGGCCGTGCTCAGGCGGGTCGCAAGAGAGTCCGACGTTTCGGCTGGACCGCAAGAACCCGTGACCCCACCCGATGTTCCCAAAAGCCCGTCGGACCGGTTGGTCCGGTATCTAAAAGACCATCCGGAGGGCGTTCATATATCGAGTCTGGACCAGATCGTGGGCTTATCCGGTATGGAGCTGATTCGACTGGTCGCAAGACTCGTTGACGCGCACGAGGTCCGGTACGAGTACCCCCTTGTGTTCATCGCCGAAGAGTAACCGGAGACCTGCGCATCCCTGAATCCTGGTGCCCTTAATGGCCGCGGAGTTACCGGCCCTGCAAATCCTCGGAGGTCGAATTGCCGCTATGGCGGCGAGAACAAGGTCCCGCCGGGTAGAAACCGGGGGCGGCCGGCCGGTCGCCCCCGCTCTGAAGCGTAGCACTCTACGCGTTCGGCGCCCTCGCGGGGGCATCTAATCGGTGAAACGCACCGCCACGGCGCCCAGTCTGTCGAAGGTCGCGCGGTAGGACGAGCCGGCCTCGGCCGGGACCGCGGCGGTCACCGAGCCCGAGATGACAATCTCGCCGGCGCGTAAACCTATGCCATACTCGGCCAGGGCGTTGGCCAGCATGGCCACGGGCTGGGCCGGATTGCCCAGCACCGAGGCGCCGGCGCCTGTGGCGACGACCTCACCGTTTACCTCCAGTACCATACCCACCAGCCGGAGGTCGATGCCGGCCACGGGAATCAGCCGGCCGCCCAGGACCACCATGGCCGAACCGCAGTTGTCCGCGATGAGGTCCTGGGCTTTCAATCTGTCCCAACCTTCCTTGTAGCGTGAGTCTGCGATCTCGATGGCGGGCATGACGCCGGCGGTGGCGGCCAGGACCTTGGCAACGTCTACTCCGGGCCCCTTCAGGTCATCGCCCAGAACAAAGCAGATCTCCGGCTCGACGACAGGATGAAACAGCCGTCCCATCGAGATGGGCTCGCCTTCCGGTATAATCGCTGGCTCGAATAGATGCCCGTAGGCGGGTTGGTCGATGCCGAACATCTCCTGGTTGGCCCTGGAGCTGAGTCCGATCTTCCGGCCGACGACGACCTCGGAGTTTTCGAGCCTGGTTTTAAGCGACCGCAGCTGGACGGCGTACGCCTCCGAGAATGTTGTCCCCGGAAATCTCTCGGAAGTGTAGGCGACCGGTGTGTGGGTTTTCAACGCCTTCGTCACGTCCCTGGAAAGCTCGTTTATCTGTTCTTCCGTCAACGGCATGCTAGACCTCCATTTAGCCGGTGGGCCAGAGTCGCCTCGCCGACCGATCGTCGGCGGTATTTCGCCGATGGGAGCGCAATATATTCGAGGTATTTTTCATCGGATTCGCGGTTTCTCCTGTGCCCACTGATTCAAGATTGCCAGGGACGGTAGACCTGCCCCGCCCTGACCGTGGTCACGTGGCTCAGCTTCTCGTCCGCCGTGACCGACCTGCCCATGGCGTCGGTGAAGGTGAACCGGCCTTCATCCAGCCGCAACAGCGTCACGTCGGCCTCGGCTCCCACTCGTAAAGTACCCAGCCCGCCGTCCAGCCCCATGGTCCGCGCGGTCGCCTGGGTGCTGAGTCCGATCACTTTGTCCAGGGACATCCCCAGCCACAAGAACTTGGATAGCACGGTCACCTGGTCGAACACCGGGCCCTCGATGTTGAAGGCGTGGAGGTCGCTGCTGATGTTGTCGGGGAAGAAGCCCTGGGACAGCGCCTTCTCCGCCACGTCGAAAGAGAAGCTGCCCGCCCCGTGGCCTATGTCGAAGATGACGCCCCACCGCTGGGCCTCGGCGATCCCTGCGATGACCTTCCCGGCGTCGTCCAGCACCCCGTGGGGGTGGCCCGTGAACGCGTGGGTCACCACGTCGCCGGGACGCAGCAGGGCTGTCAGCTTTTCGAGCGGAGTCTCCGTGTTACCGATGTGTACCATTACGAACCGGCCCAGCCCTTCAGCGGCCTCCAGTGCCCGTTTCAGCGAGTCCATGTCGTGCGTTCCGGTGGTCGCCTTCGAGAGCCGGACCTTGATGCCCAGGATACGGTCCCGGTTGGCGCGGCCGACCCGCACGGCCGCATCGACGTCGGCCCAGCGCAGGTCCTCCAGCTCGCCGATGTCGTGAGAGATGAGTCCCATGCTGGAGATGTTCAGTAACGCCAGATGCCTCGTTCCGCACCGTTCGAGGACATACTTGCGGAAGCCGGCGAAGGTGTTGGCCCCAGCGGAGCCGGCGTCCAGGGCAGTGGTCACCCCATTAGCGAGATGGCTGGTGTCCGGATTCACGCCGAAGGCCGAGACTCCCCAGAAGGAGTGGACGTGCAGGTCCAGGAGGCCGGGGACAACCAACAGTCCATCGGCGTCCACTACCTCTGAATCGCGGCTCTCCGGAATGCCGGTATCCACCGACACGATCTTGCCGCCCGAGACCGCCACGTCCCTGACCTCGTGCAGGCCCTGGGACGGGTCGATCACCGTTCCCCCCTTAATCAGCAGGTCGTAAGTCATCAATCTCCTCCATGCTGTGGGACCGCTTGACCGAGTCCAGCCGTCAGTCCTTCGGGCTCACGGTCGTAGGGGCAGGTTTGAAACCTGCCCTCACCATCCAGCCATCAGTCCCTCGGTCTCACGAACGTCAGGACCCTCTTGGCGTTCTCCACCATGGCCTTATCGACCTGCGAGTCCGTCACACCCAGGTCTCTCAGGCGCGGCAGGAACTGCTCCAGGATGAAAGAGTATCCCAGACCGCCGTAGGCCTTGAGGGAGGTCTTCCAGCAAACGTCCTGTGAGAGGAGGATGCGGTCCTCGTAGCCGGCTTCAAGAAGCGGTGGGATCGACTCGGCGATGACCGCCGTACTGCTCGGTTCGACCACCGCCGGCTCTCGGCCCAGGTTATCGAAGGCGACATAGACGCCACGCGCCAGGAGTTCCAGCACGAAAGGTGTGTCGGCGGCGATACCGTCGCAGTGTCCCAGGATAACGTGGCCCAGGTCGACCCCCTCGTCTTCGACGATGTCCAGGATAGTATGCTTCTCAGCTCCCTGGCCGCCGAGATGGATGCATATCGGGGCGCCGGTCAGCCTGCTGGCCCGGGCCGCTGCCCGCATACTCTTCAGCTCGTTGGTGATGAGGGGTCCCCCGTTTATGCCCACCTCTCCGATGATCCCGGCGCGTATGTCCGTGTCGTATGCGCCCACGGCGACATCCCGGACAATGATGTCGGTAAGTTCCTCCACGGTCCGCCGGTCCATGTCGTCGGGGTGGTACACCCTCTGGTAGTAGGCGGTCCCCATGATGATGTTGACTCCCGTACTCTCCGAGACCCTTCGCAGGGCCAGCGGGTCCCGCTTGAGTCCGATGCTGGTGACGTCAACGATGGTATTGCCGCCGTGTTTCTTGTACTCCAGTACCTCCTGGATGGCCACGTTCTCGTCGGCCAGGAGGTAATTGTCGGTGACGGGGGCCACCTCTCTGGCGAGGTGCAGGTTGCTGAGATCGAGCTTCGCTTCCCATGAGGCGAGTTCGGTGGCCGGGAAGTCAGCATCCGGTGGGTCCGCCACAAGCCGGTCGTCCACGACGATGTACTTACGGTATGGTTGGTGAGTCTTTCTCAGGTCGATGAAGATGTGCTCGTGGGTTAGCGTTACACCGAGCTGGTCCGGGTCCATCGGACCCTTAACGCTGAGGGCCTTTCCCTCCATGTTGGCGACCGGACCCCTTACTTTCGGTTCGACCATGTTGAAACACTCCTCTCTCTATTTTGACTAGATGGAGGTCCAGGCGAGCTGATAATGTCGCGCACCTCCAGGAAAATCCAATCATAGCATAGCGTCTGTTGGAGAACGCCGTGCTGACCGTCCGGGACAGAAAACCATCGCTGCGGGATGGTATCATAGTCCTCGCTCGTTTGAGTCGGAACGCGAGGGCAGCCCATGTGCGGACGATTTTCACTGGCGTCGGACAGCCGGTCCCTGGAGATACGCTTCTCCTTTCGCGGCGTAGAACCGCCGGTGGCTCCCCGGTACAACATCGCTCCAACCCAGCCCGTACTAACCATTAATCGCGAGGGGTTGGAGAACAGGGCCCAGTACATGCGCTGGGGCCTCATACCGTCCTGGGCCAAAGACCAGTCCATCGGCAGCCGGATGATCAACGCCCGGGCCGAGACGCTGTCCGAGAAGCCCAGCTTTCGGGACGCGTTCCGCAAGCGCCGGTGCCTGGTCGTCGCCGACGGGTTCTACGAGTGGCAAAAGGTCGCGGGCAGGAAACGCCCGATGCGCATCGTCCTGCAAACGGGCGAGCCCTTCGCCTTCGCCGGGCTGTGGGAGTCGTGGCGAGACCCGGAGGGCACCACGGTCCGCTCCTGCACAATCATCACCACCGGCCCCAATTCGCTTATCGAGCCCATCCACAACCGCATGCCGGTGATCCTGTCCAGAGACGACGAAGCACGGTGGCTGGACCCTGAGATGGACGATCCGCCCTCGCTTCTCCAGATGCTCGCGCCTTATCCGCAAGGAGCTATGGACGCCTACGAGATCTCGACACTGGTGAACTCGCCGGCCAACGATGTCCCCGACTGCATCGAGCGACTGCGCCTGTTGTAGCACCACCGCTCGCAGACTCCGCGACACCACGGCAGGGTAGGGGACTTGCCTCGGTCCAGCGCCCGCACCAACAGGGTCTCCTGACATCCATCTACTTGTGACCGGTACGGTCCGTCCTGATGGCTCTTCCCCGGACTCACTCCGCGCTTCTTTTGGCTTGTAAGTTGAGTGATCAAGCCCCCGGACCGATTATCGCTTCATTATTGTCCAGATTGCCTACGTGTTCTAAATCTTTCTTATACTTATCTTAAATATATCCTAGAGACATCTAGGCTCTGTTCGATGGTGTAACACCATCGAACACAAACGGAGAACGGTCACCCGCTTCCATGGGTAACCGTTGGGTCCGGATCCAACCGCCATGTCCGATCCATCTTCTCTCTCCGTGGGTACGGCAGCCATAAGGGCAGGGATCTAAAAATTGGTGTTTTATGTAGGTTAGTTCTCTTGACAATTCTTGTATAAATATAAAATAATGACCACAATCCAGCCGCTCGCGTAACGGCTGTCTTATCGTATTTCGATCCACAACCCTTATTGCGCAGAAGAAATAAATAAGGAGTACCCGACATGGTCACAACGGTTGCAAAACCCTTTGTCGCACCGGAACCTGACGGGGTTACAGAAAAACCTTGGATCTCGACCAACGGCCACGCCAACGGCGCAACCAACGGAACGAACAAGGACACAGCCGCCATCGGCCGGAGGAAGACCTGTCCGAGATGCAGCGCCCATCTCCAACTCAGCTACTACGAGCCCGAGTGCCTGCAATGCGGATATGTGGACTACACTTACAGCCCGACCAACGGGGCCAAGAAGAGCCTGATAAGCTCTGGCACCCGGTACGTCCTCAGGTACGTCGGCGAGTTTTCGGCCCTGTCCAAAACCGTGACCCACATCAAGCTTCACCGCGTCAGAAACCGCGTGGAATACTGGGTCAACTGCCCCTTCTGCGACAATTCCATGGAGCAGACATCGCTATCCGGTAAACGGAGGGAGGTCAGGGAGGAGCGGTACAAATGCACCGAGGGACACAGGGTATCGCTGACCCCGGTCCGAAACGGAGGGTTGGGCTGGAAGTAGCATCCCTTCAGGAAAGAAAGGACTGACCCCGGACCGGTCGGCCCGAGAGTAGATGACACCGAAAAAAAGAGGCGGACCTCCGAAAGGAGGGACCCGCCTCTTAGACTATAACTGACTCAGCAGTTCAGACTGGCCGCTACTGGGCTGCCTTGCTTAGCTCAGCGCCCGCCGTGAATCCAACCCTCTTGTGGGCCGGAACCGTTATCAGAGTACCGGCCTGACCGCCACGAATGGGTCGGACCCGTCGGGCCTTGACCTGCCTTACCTCGTACGATCCAAATCCAGTGAGAACCACGCGGTCCCCGGCGGCCAATGCCTCCTGGACGCTATCCAGCACGGCCTTGAGCGCCGCCTCACCCTGGGACTTGGATCCACCGAGCTTTCCCGCGACACGGGCGCTGATATCACTCTTTCGTACAGTCGCCATCGATTCCGGGACCTCCTTTCGATCATTTACCGTTTACGATCGGACGCGCAATAGCCGCCACCGTTCCCATACTTACGCCATACGTACGAAGGTATATACGATGGCGACTGCCGATGTCAAGCCCCAACGAGCCGCCCGACACTTGGAGCGGGGACCTATCTCTTTCTCTCGATAGCGCCTCGCGGACGGCCAGAATTCCGTATACAATGTGCCCGGCACCCGCTCAAACGCAAAGGGAGTGTTTAAACCATGGCCGAGCTCACCACATCGGACAGGGAGCGTATAGACTCCGCTGTATTGAGCGTTGTGGCCGAGTACCATCTACCTGGACTAGCCGTCGGAGTGGTTTCAAAAAACCAGCTGGTCTACGCCAGAGGCGTCGGGTACGCCGACATCGAGAGCCGGCGCCCCCAGTGCCTGTCGCTGAGGCAACGGATCGGCTCCATCACCAAGACCATGACCGGCCTATGCGCCATGGCGCTGGTGGACGAAGACAGGCTCTCGCTGGACGACCGTGTGGTGGACCGGCTCCCCGACCTGGCGCTCAACGGACCGGCCGAAGCCATGACGGTCAAGCACCTGCTGACACATACAGGCGGCATCGGTGAAGCTCCGACCATGGCCGATTACCGTGATCCCTGGGCCGCCCTGTGGGCCGATGGGCCGGACTCCCCTGGAGTCCCGGATGCCTACCCGAGCGGCATCGACATCGAGGCGCCCCCCGGCACCAAATGGGCCTACGCCAACCACGCCTTCGCTCTGCTAGGCGAAATCGTGGCCCGTATAGAAGACCACCCCATCGAAGAGGTCTTGCGCAGCCGGATATACGGACCCCTGGGCATGACGAATACCGACTGCCTGGACCGCCCGAACGTGGACCTGGCCGCCTGTTACCATCGCCCGCCCGGTCAGGACGAGCGGGACTCCCTGGAAGTGCTGGGTAGGGACGCACCGGAAGAAGAGCCGGTAGACGGTCACAACATCCGGGGCCGGTACCAGTACGTCGCACCAATGGCGGCAGGAGCCGTCCAGTCCACCATCCCGGACATGGCGCGGTACGCCGCAGCTCTACTCCGCCGGGGCGGAGGCATCGTCCGGCCCGAGACATTCGACTCCATGGTCGCTCCGCACTGGTGCCCGGACGACAGGCTGACCAACCAGGGACTGGTCTTCCATCGCCGCCGCCGGTTCGGCAGAGGGACCTTCGGCCACGGCGGAGGAGTCGTTGGGGGCTGGAATACCCACTTGACCCTGGTCCCCGGCGACGACCTCGCCCTCCTGGTGCACATGAACCTGTTCTTCGACGACTTCAGCCAGGTGGAAGGCCGTATTCTACAGGCCGTCCTAGACGCGCCTGACCGCGCCCGTTCTGACCTGCCATACGACAGGGCGGTCGTCGCGGCGGCGCCCGGTGTGTACGAGCCTGCGTCCGGCTACCTGACCAACTGGCGGACCATCAAAGGGACCGGCAGGGTGCAGATAAAGGCAGAAGGGGAGGGGCTGGTGGTTCAAGCGCGCAGAGGGCCGTGGAGGAACAGTGTCCGCATGCTGCCGGCCGACGCCGACGACCCCACCTTCTTCGTTCTCGACACCGGCGGCCCTGAACCGCCGGGCATGGCCCTCGTCCTCGACGAAGACCGCTGTGTTTCCGAGTTACGATTCGACCGCATGGTCCGCATGCTGAGAAACGACCGGCTGGATCCGTGGTCCTGAGATGGGCGGGAAGGATCCGAGGCCGGCCCGACAGGGTAGGGCTGTAAGGTGATTCTAATAATCGTCCTGGATGGGCTGCGCCCTGACCAGATCAACCCGTCGGACACCCCAAACCTCCTCCGGTTGGCCCAAAGAGGCGTGGAGTTCCAGGCCCACCACTCCGTCTTCCCCACGCACACCCGGGTGAACGTCGCCACTCTGTTCACCGGGCGCTATCCCGCCGGGCACGGTCTGGTAGGCAACACCCTGTTCATGCCCGAGCTGGACCCGACCTGGAAAGTCTCCACCGGCCAACGTGACTCGATACTAGGGCTGGAGCGGCGCCTGAACGGCCGGTTACTGACGGTCGAGACCCTGGGCGAAGTTCTCCATTCCTGCGGCAAGTCCATGGTGGCCATGGGCGTCGGCAGTTCCGGGAACACCGCGCTGCATCACCACAAGGCGGCGTCTGTCGGTGGGACGGTCATACACCCGGATTTCACCATCCCCGAAAATCTGGACCCCGAATTGACGTCACGGTACGGCCCCTGGCCCGACGCCGGCGTGCCAAACGACGCCCGCATAGAAAGGGCCGTAACTATCCTCCTGGACTATTTTCTATCGACTCACGCCCCCGACGTAGCGACGCTATGGATGTCGGACCCCGACTCAGCCCAACACAAGACCGGCGTGGGCTCACCGGCCGCGCTGGACTCCCTGCGCAGGGCCGATGCCCAGCTGGGCCGAATCCTGGAACATCTGGAGAACACCGGGCTAACCGGCACCGCCGATGTGCTGGTCCTCTCGGACCACGGCCACTCAACGGTCTGCCAGGTCATCGACATTCAAGGATTGTTGATCCAAAAAGGTATCAAACGAGACAAGAGTTCGACCGACGTACTGGTGGCCGACAACGGCGGCTGCGCGTCCGTGTACGTCACGGACCACGGTGTGCGGACCATCGCCTCAGTGGTTGAGGCCGTTGTTGCGCAAAGCTGGTGCGGCCCGGTCTTCGTCCGAGACGCCGCAGTCCCCATTCCGGGGGCCATCCCACACTCCAGGATCATGTACGACCACCCTCGCGCCCCCGACATCCTTGTTTCCTTCGCATGGACAGATGAATCCAACCTTTATGGTGTAAGCGGTTCTGCCGGCTCCAGTGGAGATGTCGGCGTTGGCCTGGGCAACCACGGCTCCCTGAGTCCAAACGAGGTCCATAATGTACTGCTGGCTGCTGGCCCTACCTTTCAGAGGGGTCTCAAGAGCCAGATGGCGTCCGGTAACGTGGATATCTTCCCCACCGTCCTCCATATCTTGGGCCTGAAGCCGGCCGGTCCCGTGGACGGGCGCGTCCTCACGGAGGCGCTGGCCAGCGGCGCCGGTCCCGGGCACCTCGCCGTCTCGACCCTGCTCCACCAGGCCTCAGCCCGCATCGGGGGCAGCGAGTACCGCCAGGAGGTCCAGGTAACACAGGTGGAGGGCACCATGTACGTGGACCACGGCCGTGCCGAGCATCTCTAGGGGGTGTGTCTCGTAACGCAGGTCTCCAACGGTTCTTCTGAGTCTTCCCTCGGAAGGATTAAGAATCTAGCGATGGGGCCGCCTCCCTTGGCCCTGAGGGCCAGAGGGCCGTATACATGGTGGACTCGGCCTTCAGGCCGATCCTCCCGCCCTCTGACAACATACGTAGGGCAGGTTTGAAACCTGCCCCTACAGCAGGCCTCGTTCGCCCACGACTGTCATTGCAATGAATGTGGGTACTTTGATTACTGAAAAAATCCTTGCCCGCACGTCCCGGTTGGAGTACCTTATGGATGATATCCCTTTCATATGGGATCGAGTTTCCAAAGTCCGGGAGCAGGGCAAAAGGAGAATTTCGTGAAGCTGGACAAGACCCGCGAGCTATTCGAGCGTTCCAAGAAATCTCTGGCCGGTGGCATAAGCAGCGATGCCAGACTGGGCGAGGGCCCGATGCCCCTGTTCCTGCAGCGGGGCAAGGGCTCCAAGCTCTGGGACGTGGACGGCAACGAGTATATCGACTACGTAATGGGGCGGGGGCCCAACATCTTCGGCCACTCGCCGGACTTTTTACTGGATGCTGTAGCCGAGGGGATGCAGAGAGGGCAGACCTTCGCCGCGCAGCACGAACTGGAGATCACGGTATCCGAGATGGTGCAGAAGGTCGTGCCCTCGGCCGAGTTGGTCCGCTTCGCCAGTTCCGGCACCGAGATAGTCCAGACCGCCCTCAGGGTGGCTCGCGGCTACACCGGCAGGTCCAAGATCATAAAGTTTCACGGTGAGTACCACGGCTGGATGGATAGCGTCTACTACGATGGGGACCCTTCGATCCTCGAAGGCGATGTCTCGGAGTTCCCAGACCCTATCGCAAAGACGAAAGGCATGGCGCCGGGCTCGGCCGACGACATAATCATCCTCCCCTGGAACAACCTGGACGCGGTCAAGAAAGCCCTGGAACTTTACACCGGCCAGATAGCCGCCATCATTACCGAGCCCATCACCAACGGCATGATGCCCAGTCCTGGGTACGCAGAAGGTCTCCGCGAGCTTTGCGACCAGCACGGCGTCGTGCTCATCTTCGACGAGGTCATTACCGGATTCAGGGTCGCCCTAGGCGGCGGCCAGGAACTCCTGGGTGTAACGCCGGACCTTTCCACCTTCGCAAAGGCCATGGCCGGCGGCTTCCCGGTCTCCATGCTCACCGGCAAGCGGGAGGTCATGGACGTCATGGCCGACGGCACCGTCATGCAAGGCGGTACGCTTAACAGCAACGTCATGTCCATGGCGGCGGCCGAGGCGGCCCTGAACAAGCTTATGGCCGACAACGGGGCCGTGTATAAGCAACTCTACTCCATCTCCAATGCTTTGATGGAGGGCCTGAGAGCCCTGGGCAGCAAGCACGAGATCGGTATCCAGGTTTTCGGCCCCGGGCCCGTCTTCCACATGTCGTTCACCGACCTGCCCGAGGTCACGGACTTCGCCGACCTGGCCGCCTCGGATAAAGAGAAGTACACCACGTTCTATCAAGGGATGCTGGAACGGGGAATACGGATCATGGGCCAAGGCTCTTGGTTCATCTCGACGGCCCACTCTCAGGAGGACGTAGACAAGACTCTAGCG
This sequence comes from uncultured Dehalococcoidia bacterium, assembly GCA_964510985.1. GTDB lineage: Bacteria > Chloroflexota > Dehalococcoidia > Lucifugimonadales > CAZEDC01 > CAZEDC01. The sequence goes on along the minus strand of CAZEDC010000116.1, from coordinate 24,417 downwards.
GCCGCGGACGAAGTACTCGCGACCATGTGATCATCAGCCGTTCCAGTATGCGATCCCCAGCAGGCCAGGGCCAATGTGAACGCCCATGACCGGGGTGAACTCGCTGACGAACAGCTCTTCGTAGTCGAACTCGGCCGCTATCTGGGCGCGAAGCTCCTCAGCCGGCCCGGCGGAGTCGGCGTGCATGATTGTGGCATGGAGCCGGCCCGCCGCGGCCCGCTGACGCATCAATTCGACCAACCGGTTCATGGCCCTCCTGTGGGTCCTGGGGCGGGCCAGAGTGCGGACCTGCCCTTGGCTTAGCTCGAACAGAGGCTTGATCTTAAGCAGGGAGGTGCCGGCGTGGGCTATCTTCGACACCCTTCCACCTTTCCACAGGTAGTAGAGCGTGTCCACGAAGGCCATCAGCCTGACCCCAGTTATCACGCTCTCCACCGCTGACGCGACCTCGTCCAGTCCGGCCCCCCGGTTCGCGGACCGGCACGCCTCAAGGGCTATGAGGCCTTCTCCCCCTGCCGCGCTCCCGGTGTCCAGCACCCGTATCTCTACGTCGGGCAGCGATTCCCCCGCCTCTGCCGCGGCCGTTTTGGCAGAGTCGAAGGTCGCGCTGAAGTTGGAAGAGACCGTCAGGCACAGGATGGAAGGGGCCGTCTCGGCGGCCTGGCGAAAGGCCTCCAGGAACCGGGCGGGAGACGGCGCCGAAGTGGAGGGCAGCGTCGGTGATTCCGTCAGCAGACGGTAGAACTCCGTCGGACTCAGGTCCCGGCCGTCCAGGTAGCTGGTACCGTCAACCGTGAGGCCCATAGGCACCACGTGCAGGCCCGAGTCTCGTGCCATGTCCGCAGGCAACGAAGCCGCGCTGTCCACGACGACCGCTACCTGCAGGCCGCCATTTGACGGCAAAGCGTCCGCTCCCATGCTAATCGCCTCCCGAGGGCAAGTATATTGGGCAGGCCACGGGTATTGTAAAAATTAGTGCACCGTCTCCAGAATACACCTACGAGCTGTCATTGCGAGTCCTTCCGCGGAAGGACGACCCGTCGGGACGACGAAGCAATCTGTCCGCCACCTTAAATCGGTATTGGCGCGGACTCCGACTCTTCGGAGGAGGAGGGGGAAGAGAGTAACCTCTGGCGCGGGGGACCCGGTCCCGGCTACCGTAGATCAGTTTCGGGAGTGCCGCATCCGTTCCACCAGTTCCGTCAGCCTCAGTGAGCCCTGGCCGCGGGTCAGCCCGGAACGTACTGTCTGGCTGTCTTTAAGGTCGAACAGGGCAGGACTCAGCAGCAGCGCCAGTGAGACCGCGCAGAACATGAACAGCGCCACGTACCCCGGGCCGCCCTGATAGCTGAACCAGGCCAGTACGATAATGGACGGCGCGGTGATCACGAGCAGGGCCACCCTGATGACGCGGCGGCCCAGCCGGAAGAATATCGCGGTGGCCGCGGCCAGTACCAGGAAGACCACCGCCACGCTGCTGTCAACCTCCTGAAGCCGCTGGCCCGTGGCCTGTAACACGTCGTCTCGACTGTAGAAATAGAAAAACCAGTAGGCCAGGAACGGTAGGGGCAGCGCCGCCAGTGACGCCATGAGCCAGTCCGGCCGGACAACCTTGGAGACGAATCGTATCACCAGCCAGAGCGAGAACGCCACATAGACGAAGGATGCGATGTAGATGGGGTTGCCCAATGGCAAGACGCCCCGCGTAACGACGCCCCATGCGCCGTATCCGACCGTGCTCATGGCCAATCCCCAGGAGATGAATGGGATGACCAGACAGTATCCCAGCCATGGGTATGTCCATCTCGGACGGCCTTTTCTCCAACCCATGACGCTGATGGTCAGCGCTACCAGGGCCATGAGGGCGATCCAGACGGGTGCGGCCCAAAGATGCAGGGCGAACATCAACGAGATAAGAACATGGGGGAGTACTGCCAGAACTGCGTGATACCAGGAGCCCCGGGTATGTACCTCGTATAGCTCGCTGGCGATGGCTGTGGAAGCGCCGAGGTCGTTTAGCGCGTGGTTAATGGCAACATCAGTGGATACTCCGGCGTCGACAAGCTCTCTGGTCTTATCTTCGACGTGAGCCTGTAACTCGTGGAGTATCTCCGCCTGTTCGCGAGGCTCCAGGTGCAGTTGCTCGCCTAGATCTTTGAAATACCCGCGAATTATCGAGGTCATCAGACTCTCAGGATACCTTCCGTACCAAAAGTTTTATAAGGCGGCGGAGAACTGAGGCCTAACCAGGCCGCTCGCTATGAGTAGGGGAGCCTCACGAAGCGGACCCAGAGAAGGTGCTAGGCGCTTTTGGGCTGCGCCACCAGGTTGACGGCCTGGGTGAACCGCGCCCACTCCTCGAGCATGGACGCGAGGCGCTGACGCCCCTTCCCGGTAATGTGGTAGTAGCGACGGTCTTGCCCGCTGGGGGAGACCTCCCATCTACCCTCCACCAGGCCGGAACGGGCTAACCGGTGAAGCGCGGGATACAGTGTACCTTCCTTGAACCGGAAGTACCCGCTGCTACGCGCATCCATCTCCTTGACCAGTTGATAGCCGTACATGGACTCATTGGTAAGAAGAGACAGGATCAGGGTCTCGGTGCTCCCTTTGAGAAGCTCTCTTCGATACAATTCTATCGTTACCTCCATGTCCCGCTGCCTCCCGCATTATGTAATAACCTCTATACGGAGTCAAGCGGTCGGAGGTTTTCTTCCCTCCGTGAATCGTACAGCATCTTGACCAGCTTGTGCGCTTGTTAATGGGCCTCGTCGTCATTGAAGGAGGTCCAGCGGTATTGTAAAATGGCCTATGGCCCGACGCCGAGGAAAATCTCTACGAGCGCAACAAAATTCCATGTCCTGTAGGGACAGGTTTGAAACCTGTCCCTACACCGGAGGCTCCAAAGGGAAGCAACCGCGGCGAGAATAAGTAACTTTCCGGACTTCCTCTCGGGGGAGTCCAGAGGGGGTGTCCCCCTCTGCCAGGGGGTCTGGGGGATATACCCCCAGGAATTAAAACCCTTGAGGGCGGGTCGGTGGGTGTAAATCACCTCCCTTTCGAGATAGTTTATAAGAAACCAGGTGAGCGGTTTACAGGCGGAATAACGAGAGATCGACGATGCCTTCCAGCCAGCAGATACGTATACTCCCGGACATGCGAGACTCGACGGCCGATACTCTCGAGCGCGCCACCCGGGCGGCCGAGGCTATCGGAGCGTGCCTGGAGGGGGAAGGGTACGCTGTCATCGACACGCCCTTGCTGGAGGAGACGGAGCTGTTCATCCGCAAATCGGGCGGCGAACTAACCAGCCGCCTGTACACCTTCACCGACCCCGCGGGCCACAAGGTCAGCCTCCGTCCCGAGTTCACCTCATCGGTGATAAGGCACTACGTCCAGGAGCGGGAGCTTTTAGACCTCCCCGTCCGATGGCGCTATTGTGGCCCGGTGTTCCGCTACGAGCAGGCCGAGGTTGGAGGATACCGCCAGTTCACCCAGGTGGGCGCCGAACTCGTGGGGGCCGCCGGCGTGGACGCCGATGCCGAGATTATCTGTCTGGCTATGGCCACACTGGGAACCCTCGGACCGCAAAAATACCACCTCCGGATCGGACACCTGGGGGTCCTGAACGAGTGTCTAGCCCGATACGGCCTCTCGGAGCCTGCCAGGATGTTCATCGCCAGCAACATGATGGCGCTGAAGACCGGCCGGACCTACCCGAACCGGCTGATGGAGCAGGCTGGGGAGTTGGGCCTGCTCACCCCCGGAGCCGTGTCGGACGCGCCCGAGGGTCTGACGGACGGGGCCGGGAGGAGCGTACAGCGGTACATCGAAGAGGTGGTCAAGGAGTCCATGCCCGTGGCGGCAGGGCGGCGGACCAACGAGCAGATCCTGGGGCGGCTGCTTCGTAAGGTGCGCGAGTCCAACGACCCTGACACCTTCGCCGAGGCCTTGACGGTGGTAACAGAGCTTTCACGCCTCGAAGGGCCATCGGGGACAGTACTGAAAGAGGCTCGTCGAATCACCTCTGCTTCAGGGGCAGGGACAACAAACCTCGATGAGCTGGAGACCCTGACTGGCAAACTGGAACGGTGCGAGCCTCTGGACGCCGAGGTGACGCTGGACCTGGGCCTGGCCAGAGGGCTGGCCTACTACACAGGCGTTATTTTCGAGTTGTCCACCACTGGGCTTGGAGAAACACCCGTCGGCGGTGGCGGCCGGTTTGACGGCCTGGTCAAGGCCCTGGGCGGCGGTGACGTGCCGGCCCTGGGGTTCGCATTCAACCTGGACCTGCTCGTAGACACGCCGATTAGCGGTCGACCAGGGGGCCCAGAGGAATCAAAGAACCGATGAAAGAGCGGGAACAAAAAATCCGGATGGCGATCCCCAGCGACGGGGCCCTCTACGAGCCGACACTGGCCTTCCTTAGTGCCTGCGGGATAGGCGTGTCCAGGACCAACCTCCGCAGGTACACGGCCGAGATACCCTCCCTCCCCGGAGTCACCGTCCTGTTCCAGCGGGGCGCCGATATCACCTCAAAAGTAGAGGAGGGGAGCGCGGAACTGGGTATCGTCGGGCAGGACCGCTTTCTTGAGTTGCGTCGAGAGGGAGGCAGCGCCCATACTGTCATCGACGCACTGGGATTCGGCCGCTGCGAGCTGGTTCTCGGCGTCCCCGACTCCTGGGTGGACGTCACGTCCCTGGCCGACCTGACCGACCTTTCCCTGGAGTTCCGTCAGGAGGGTAGAGACCTTCGCATCGTAACCAAGTACCCGCGGCTGGTAGAGCGGTACCTCCTGAGCAAAGGGGTCGGCTACTTTTCGCTGGTGCAGTCCTCCGGCACACTGGAGGCCGCACCGGCCATGGGGTACGCGGACATCATCGCCGATATCTCATCCAGTGGCACCACAATGAGGGAGAACCGGCTGAAGGCCATCCACGGCGGCTCCATCCTGACCTCCGAGGCGTGCCTGATCGCCAACGGGCCCATGCTGGGCGCCGACGAGAGGAAGCTGGGTCGGGCCAAGGCCATGGTAGACTTCATGGAAGCTTACCTGCAGTCCAGGGAGTTTTACAGCGTCACCGCCAACATGAAGGGCGAGTCCGAGGAAGAAATCGGGGCGTACATCCTCCGCCATGGCGACATCTCCGGGCTGCGGGGGCCCACCATCTCCAAGGTATACACCGGGAACGGAGACGGCTGGTACGCCGTTACCGTCATCGTCGAGAAGGCTAAGCTGCTGGACGCGGTGGAACACCTCCGCCAGATCGGCGGCGGCAGCATCACCGTTTCCCAGCCGAACTACGTTTTTCATTCCGAGTGCGGGGCACATCAGCGGCTCACCTGACCCCGCCGGAGCAAGTGCCGTGCCCAATCTCCCGGCGCACATAGCGCTCGCCCACGAGACCGCCCAACGTCTGGCCCACCCCGTGCTCGAGGCCAACATGGGTTACTACCTGTTGGGGTCCACGTCGCCTGACATCCGGATAATCACCAGAGGCCGCCGGGAGGAGTACCACTTCGCACCCCTGGAGTTCGACTCCATCGGCAGCGGTGTCAAAGGGCTGTTCGACGCTTACCCGCACCTGCGGACGACACTGGACGACGACGGACCGGACCAGGCTTTTGTCGCTGGTTATCTCACTCATCTCATAGCCGACGAGACCTGGATCGTGGACATGTACAGGCCCTACTTCGGAAACTCCGACGTGTACGACGACGAGACCCGGGGAAAGGTGATGGACCGCGCACTCCAGCTTGAAATGGACCGGCAGGCGTGGGACACGGTGGATGCGACTCTCGGTCTTATGGCCGATGCCGGCGGGCGTATCGACGTCGGATTTATATCTTCGGAGACTCTGGCAAAGTGGAGGCCGTGGGTGGTCAAATTCCTGTCCAGCGGGTTCTCCTGGGAGCGGCTGAAGTTCATGGCGAAACGCATCGCGGCCGGCGATGACGGCCATTCCGCACACGACTTGGCCAACGGGTTCATCGACGAGATCCCCAGGAGCCTGGAGGAGCTGTACCGCGTCGTGCCGGAGAGCAAACTGGTCACCTACAAGAAGCAGGCGCGGGAAGCGCTGGAGGCCACCGTGGCGGACTATCTGTCATGAAGACCGTAAGGGGAGTGGCCGAGGCCACCAGGGTCCTGACCGAGGGCCGGGGACTGGAGCTCAAGAACGTACCGGCCCACGTCCTGAAAAGGACGGAAGAGGTCTTTGGCAGCCCGCTTACGCCCCTCCAGGTCGCAGAGCTGGTCCTGGACCAGGTGCGCAACGGTGGAGACGCGGCCATTCGAGAGTTAACCAGGAAGCTGGACGGCGCCGACCTGTACGAGATCGAGGTGCCGCAGTCGGCCATCGCCGGTGCTCACGAGCAGCTACCCCGGGACCTGGTGGAGGCGATGAAAGCGGCGGCCGGCCGCATCCGCCGGTTCCATGAGGCATCGCTGACAAGGTCCAGGACCTGGACCGATGCCGAACAGGGGTACGGGCAGCTCGTCAACCCCATGCGTAAGGCCGGCGCATACGTGCCCGGCGGGACGGCCCTGTACCCGTCCACCGTCCTCATGACGGCGATCCCGGCAAAAGTCGCCGGCGTCGCCGAGGTCATCGCCTGCACGCCGACCCGGGGCGACGCCCTGCCACACCCGGTGGTGATGGCCGCGGCCCAGATCGCCGGCGTCGACAGGCTGTTCCGCATCGGCGGGGCCCAGGCCGTGGCCGCCATGGCCTACGGCACCGAGACCGTACCCGCCGTGGACATCATCTGCGGACCGGGGAACATCTTCGTCACCGCGGCCAAGAAGCTGCTGTTCGGCGAGGTGGGCATCGATGGCCTCTACGGCCCCACAGAGACGGTCGTCGTCGCCGACGAGACCGCCAACCCCACTCTGTGCGCCGCGGACTTGCTGGCGCAGGCCGAACACGATACCCTTGCCAGACCGGTGCTGATTACGACATCCGAGCGGATAGCCCAACTGGTCGAAAAGGAGGCTGAGGCCCGCCTGGAACGCCTGGAACGTGAGAGCATCGCCAGAGCGTCCATGGACGAGCAGGGCTGCATCGCCATCGTGGACGACCTGGACGAGGCCCTGGAGTTGGCCAATACATTCGCGCCCGAGCACATATCGCTGATGGTGCTGGACCCGTGGGCTCACGTGGACAAGGTACGCAACGCGGGCGCGGTGTTCCTGGGCGAGCACTCACACGAGGTCCTGGGAGACTATGTAGCCGGACCCAGCCACGTCATGCCCACCGGCGGGACGGCCAGGTTCAACTCCGGTCTGGGTGTCCACTCTTTCCTGAAGATCAGCCCGTTGGTAGCGCTGGACGATACCACGTCGGGCGAATTGGCCAAGTCGGCGTCGCTGATCGCCAGGGCCGAGGGGCTAACCGCCCACGCCGAGTCCGCCGAGGTCAGGGAGGAACTGCCGTAAAATAATCCCCAACGTTCCTGAAGGGGGACAGGGAGATATTCCCCCAGGATTATTAAACTTCCCGGATGGGCGGGTGGGAATAACAGCTCGATCGGGTTAAGATAGTCACCTAGCACCCCAAAAGGGAGTCCAGACCCCGACCTGTCGGGGCTCTGGTGGGAGTCTGGAGGGATCCCAGGTACCTCTCAGTATTTTTCTCAAATCCTCGCCGGGGGAGTGCGGAGGGGGTGACCCCCTCTGCCAGGGGGTCTGGGGGATGTGCTCCCAGGAATAAAAACCCCTGAGGGCGGGCGGGTGGGTGTAAATCACCTCCTTTTTTGAGATAGTTTCTTAGCGTGGAAAAGGCAGAGGGCGAAGAGATGGCTAAAGTCGACATCGAAAAAATGATCAGGCCGCACCTGGCCAACATCAAGACCTACGACCCGGTGGACCCACCCGAACTGCTGGCCCAGCGGGCCGGCATCCCGGCCGACAAAATCATCAAGCTCAACGGCAACGAGAATCCCTACGGGGGCTCTCCCAGGGCGGAGGAGGCCGTGGCCAACACGCCACTGCACATCTACCCCGATCCATTGCAGCGAAGTATCCGCCGGGGGCTGGCCGAGTACACGGGATTCGACGCGGAATACATCGTGGCGGGCGCCGGCAGCGACGAGCTGATCGACCTCCTGTTTCGCTTGTTTATCTCCGAAGGGGACAAGATCCTCGATTTCGACCCCACCTTCGCCATGTACGGCTTCTGCGCCAGGGTGGCGGGAGCGGAGATCGAGTTGGCGCCCAGGGACGAGCTGTTCGAGATCGACGTGGACGCGGTCAAAGACGCCATCAGCCCGGACACCAAGATCATCTTCGTCAGCTCGCCCAACAATCCAACCGGCAACCTGGCGTCGGAGTCGCAGGTCAGGGAGCTGCTGGACACGGGCCGGATAGTCGTAGTGGACGAGGCCTACTTCGAGTTCTGTAAGGAGACGGCTGCCGGTCTGATTCCCGAGCACGAAAACCTGGTGGTCCTGAGGACCATGAGCAAGTGGGCCGGCCTGGCGGGACTGCGCGTAGGATATGGCATCATGAACCCCAGCGTGGTCAGCCACATCATCGACATCAAGTCGCCTTACAACGTCAACATCGCCGCCGAGGCCGCCCTGCTGGCGTCATTGGAGGACGCACCGGCACTCCTGCACAACGTTGATCTGATAGTCCAGGAGCGCGAGCGGATGTTCTCGTTGCTGAAAGACATCCCGGGGGTTAACCCCTGGCCGTCGGCCGGCAACTTCGTCCTCTGCCAGTTCGCCCCCGGGCGGGCAGGCGAGATATTCGAGGAGCTGGCCGGACGTGGAATCTTCCTGCGCAACTTCGGCTCCGAGCGGCTGCGGGACTGCTTCAGGATCGCCATCGGCACCCCTGAGCAGACCGACGCCGTAATCGCGGCCCTCAAAGAGATCGTGTGACCTAAAAGCAACCAACTCGGTAGCCATGAGGAGTTTCACGTCTGTCACCATGAGTGAAACGAAAGGTCTGGGGTATGGGGTGGGGGCAATCTCAGTCCGTAATTGGTCAATGCCCCTCACCAGGTCTTTCGTCTCCCCGACGGGTCGGGGCTCCTTAGGATGACACCAAGAACTCGTATTCGAAAGCAGCCCGATGGAGGCACCCAGTGACACAGCGCAAGGCAAAACTGAGCCGTGAGACCTCCGAGACGCAGGTCTCGGTCGAAATCAATATCGACGGCCGGGGACGATACCAGGTGGACACCGGCAACGCCATGTTCGACCACCTGCTGGCCCAGCTCTCCCGCCACGGCCTCATGGACCTGCAGGTTAAGGCCACTGGCGACGTCGAGGTCGGCTGGCACCACCTGGTCGAGGATGTCGGCATCGTCCTGGGGCGAGCGCTCAAAAAGGCGGTGGGAGAGGCCCGCGGCATCACCCGCATGGCCCACTACTACGTCCCCCTGGACGAGGCGCTGGCCCTGACAGTCGTCGATTTCGGCGGGCGAGGCTATGCTTCCGTCGATGCCGACGTCACCGAGGCCGACCTGGGCGGGCTCTCGGGCGACCTGGTCGAACACTTCCTGGAGACACTGGCCCGGGAGGGGAGCTTCAACCTCCATGTCCGAACGCTGGCGGGCGCCAACAACCACCACAAGGCCGAAGCCGTCTTCAAGAGCCTGGCCAGGGCCCTGAGGGCGGCGCTTACCCCGGACCCGCGGCTTGACGACGAGATTCCCAGCACCAAAGGCCAGATCGGGTAGGGGGCCTTTTTTCTGTCCTTCTGTGGTGCCGGATATCTTTGATCAAAGACCCCTCAGGTCCACACGATGCCGGAAGCGCAATCTACCTTCCAAGCGGGAGAAAAATATGTCATCAGAGAGCAACGAAAAATCGACGATAGAGGCCCGGCTGGACCAGCTCGGGCTCAAACTGCCTGAGCCGCTGAAAATGCCGCCCGGGGTCCGGCTGCCCTTCGCATGGGTCAGGATCAGCGGCAACCGGGCCTACGTCTCGGGACACCCACCCCTGGAGGCCGACGGCTCCCTCACATCCAAGCTCGGCAAGGTCGGGGCCGAAGTATCCCAGGATGAGGCCGTCCAGGCGGCGCGGCAGACGGCACTGGCGATGCTGGCAACCCTGAAGCGGGAGCTGAGGGACCTGGACCGGGTCACGGCGTGGCTCCGAGTCTTCGGCATGGTCAACTCGGCGCCGGGATTCGACCGGCAGCCCGACGTTATCAACGGCTTCTCGGACCTGATCATCGAGGTGTACGGGCCTGACAGGGGAAACCACGCCCGTTCGGCAGTTGGGATGGCCGAGCTCCCTTTCGGAATCCCCGTCGAGATAGAGGCCGAGGTCGAGATCGTCGCCTGAGCCCGGCTCAGCTACCGTTGACCCTCTCCAGCTCGAAACGGTAGTCCTCGATGATCGGGTTGGCCAGGAGTTGCTCGCACATCTCGCCGACCTTGGCGGTGGCAGCGTCCTCAGTCTCCTCATCCAGCCTGATCTCCAGGTACTTGCCAGACCTGACGCTCTCCACTGTGACGAACCCCAGCTGGCGCAGACCTCCCTGAATGGTCCGTCCCTGCGGATCGTTGACCGTGGACCTGAGCTGGACGAAAACCTTGGCTAGAAACATGGCGCCTACCGTGCGTTCGGCTCGGGAGAGTTGATTGAACCTACGTGGGCCAGGATGAAATCTTCGATCCGCTGCAGGTCGAATTCTTCGAACTGGTCGATAAAGGTCCAGGCCGTCAGGCTTATCTTTGTATCCATGTCGGGGTAAGGCGACATGATGACCTTGCTGGACCCACGGACGATGGAGGATAACTGGTCAACCAGCTCATCGCAACCTTCGGGACAGTTGTAGTGGACGCCGACGCCACCGTGCTCCAGGTTGTGAAGAAGCACCTCGTCCTCCAACGCTTCGTCGTGGATACCCCACCGTGCGGGCGCCAGCGGCTGCTCGTAGTGCCACCCTGAGGTGGCGGGCATCGAGTTGTACTCCGGATGGCTCTGGTCTTGCTCGACGTGTAAATTCCCCTGATCAGACATCCTTGCGCCGGGCCCGGTTGGAGCGCTGCCCGAACCGCCAAAGCTAAGGTTCAGGCCGGGCAGGAACAGCGCCGCGATAAATATAACGGCGACGACACCGACGGCCGAGAACGCCCCGAAGCGGACGAGCCTCTTGCGTCTATTCCGGCGCTCACGCCGCGCGGCGCGTCTCTGAGATTGGGTGGGCCTACTTTTACTTCTCTGTGTCGTCATTATTCCTCTGATTGTTATCGATTTCTCTGTCTAATTCTGGTGTCTGAAAACCCCTCATGTCAACTTACGGCCGGTCAACCGCTCGAAGGCTTCGACGTAGCGGCGGCGGGTGTTTTCCACCACGTCTTCCGGCAGCTCGGGCGCCGGGGGTTCGTGGTCCCAGTTCTGGGAGTTGAGCCAGTCTCTGACAAACTGCTTGTCGAAATTCGGCTGCGACTTGCCGGGCTCGTATCCTTCTGTGTCCCAGAACCGGCTGGAGTCGGGCGTCAGCAACTCGTCTATGAGCGTGACCTCTCCGTCGATGATCCCGTACTCCATCTTCGTATCGGCTATTATGATGCCCTTTTCCAGCGCCAGGTCCCGGGCGAAAGAGTAGATGGCCACCGATATCTCCGCCAACTTGGCGGTTAGCTCCACACCGACCAGGTCCTCCATCTGCCGAACGGTTATATTCTCGTCGTGGCCTTCCTCGGCCTTGGTCGACGGAGTGAACAGCGGTGCGGGGAACGTGTCGCCCTCCTTCATCCCAGACGGCATGGGTATACCCGCCACCATCCCGCCGGCGCGGTACTCGGCCCAGGCCGAGCCGGTGATGTACCCCCTGACCACGCACTCGATATCGATGCGCTCCGCCCTCCGCACAACCATGGCCCTCCGCGCCAGTTCGGGCGGGATGGACAGGTCCGGTCTGTCGTTTCCCAGAGCGACCAGGTGATTGGGCACGATATCTGCGGTCTTCCCGAACCAGTAAGCGGACATCTGGCTCAGCACCGCGCCTTTCTCCGGTATGCCAGTTGGCAGCACCACGTCGAAGGCCGATATGCGGTCGGTGGCGACCATCAGGAGCTGCCCTCCACCGAGGTCGTAGGTGTCCCGTACCTTGCCGCTATAAATGGGGTTCGGCAGCTCTGTCTCTCTGATCGTTGTCATGTCATCATCCTCATTTTTTTCATAGTCCATCGACAGCCGGCCTCACTGGCTTCAGCTCACCGTTTCACACCGCATGTAGTTCTTCGAGCCTCTAACAAAACTTATTAGGTAGGGGGAGTCCAGAGGGGGTTGCATCCCCTCTGGTGGGGGCCAGGGGGCGAGGGTTTTGATAAGCGCACTTGGTATAGGTGCGACGAGAACCGAAAAAACCCACCCAAACAACTTCAGGGAGAGCCTTTATACCACTGGAGGCAGGGACGGGATGACACAACGGACTCGCCACTACAAGAGACCGACCCTCTTGAAAATTTCGTCCACATAGCGGACGTAGTAATCGTAGCTGAAGAGGCCCGGCAATTGGTAGGCGGCCAGCCGGGACATCACCCTCGAATCGGTACCTATAAGCTCTCGGAAGTCGCGCCCCTCGTCCCAGACCTTTGCAGAGTTGTCTTGAACTAGCTTATAGGCCTCCTCGCGACTCATGCCCTTCGCCACCAGAGCCAGCATTATCCGCTGTGAGAACAGGAGCCCTCGCGTCAGCTCCAGGTTCTCCTTCATCCGCTCGGGGTAGACTCGAAGGCCCTTGATTACGCCCGTAAGCAGGTCCAGGATGTAGTCCAGCGCCAGGCAGGAGTCCGGGAAGATAATCCGTTCTGCCGACGAATGGCTGATGTCTCTTTCGCCCCAGAGCGCCACGTTCTCCAGGGCAGTCACCGCGTGTCCTCGGATCAACCTGGCCAGCCCACAGACCCGCTCCGTCAGCTCCGGGTTGCGTTTATGGGGCATGGATGACGACCCGGTCTGGCCTTCGCCGAAGGGCTCCTCCACCTCCCGTATCTCGGTGCGTTGGAGGCCTCGGATCTCCGTGGCGAACTTCTCCAGTGAAGCGGCTATCACCGCCAGAGTGGTGATGAACTGGGCATGGCGGTCTCGCTGGACGATCTGGTTCGACACCGGCGCCGGCTCGATTCCCAGCCTCTTGGAGACGTTGGCCTCGATCGCCGGAGATACGGTGGCGTGGGTGCCCACGGGACCCGAAATCTTTCCTACCGCGATGGCATCTCTGGCCTGGACCAGCCGCTGGCGGTTCCGGCCCATCTCGTCCCACCACAGGGCCATTTTCAGCCCGAACGTTATGGGCTCGGCGTGGACGCCGTGGGTCCGGCCCATCATCAAGGTATCCTTGTGCTTCAAGGCTTGCGTCTTCAGAGCTTCCAGGAGATTATCCACCTCTTCGGCCAGCCGGTCGGATGCGTCCATAAGCTGGAGGCTGGTGGCCGTGTCCCACACGTCGTGGGTGGTCAGGCCCAGGTGGAGCCATCGGCCCTCGGGCCCAAGGCCTTCGGTGACCGAACCCATGAACGCGGTCATGTCGTGTCGGGTGCGGTCCAGGATCTCGTACAAGCGCACCGAATCGTACCTGGCGCCCCGCAGCTTCTCCATGTCCTCGGCAGGGATGACGCCCTCGTCGGTCCACGCCTCGCACACGGCCAACTCGACGTCTAGCCATCTGTCGAACTTGTTCTCGTCGGACCAGACCCGTTTCATCTTGGGCCTGGAGTATCGCTCGATCATCGGACACCTGCCCCCATTTTAGCGATGGCTTTTCAGTCCCGCGCGGTACTCGTCGTACGCCCGGCGGATACTCTCGTGCTTGATGCCCAGTATCTGAGCGGCCAGGAAGGCGGCGTTTCGTGCTCCCCACGAGCCGACCGCAACGCAGGCCACCGGTATCCCAGGTGGCATCTGCGCGATGGCATACAGGGCGTCAACACCTTTCAGGTCGCTCGAGGGCAGGGGGATACCGATAACCGGCAGGGTCGTCCACGAGGCCAGGACACCCGGTAGTCCGGCAGAGCCACCGGCGGCAGCAATAATAACCTCGATGCCCTGGTCCCGAGCCGACTGGCCGTACTCCATAACCTTCTCGGGTGTGCGGTGGGCCGACATGACCGACACCTCATGCTCGACACCCATCTGGTCCAGTACCTCGACGGTCTCCTGGACAAGTGGTTCGTCCGAACGGCTGCCCATGACCACGCCTACTAACGGCATTGTTCGTCTGCCTCCATCGTTCGCATATCTCTAAAGAACGGTTTTCTTTCCTGTTACGTCAGTTTGACTTTGCGCCACTGTTATTCCGACCTCGACTCACCTACCACTGTCATTCTGAGCGAAGCGAAGAATCTGGTGGTGGGGTTGCCTCTCCCCAGATGCTGACCCCTGCAGGTCGGGGTCAGCATGACAGCCTAGGCCCCGTATTGAGGAGCGCTTTCCCGGCTCATGGCACTAATCGAACGTGGCGATGTCGCCGCGATAAAATGAGCCCTCGAACCGCACTTTCCCGACGTTGGCGTACACCTTATCCCTGGCCTCGGCCAGGTTCTCACCCAGGGACGCCACCGTCAGCACCCTGCCGCCATCGGTCACCAAGCCGGCGCCCTCGCCTCTGGTGCCGGCGTGAAAAACGGTCACCTCACTATCCAGCTCATCCAGACCGGTGACGGGAAACCCGGTGTCATAAGAGCCCGGATAGCCGCCCGACGCTACCACCACTCCCACGCAGGCCGACGGGTCCCATTCAATGGCAACCTCGTCCAGCCTGCCCTGAGCAGTGCCCATCATAACCGCCGCCAAATCCGATTTCAATCGAGGCAGGATCACCTGGGTCTCGGGGTCTCCAAGACGGCAGTTGAACTCCAGAACCCTTATACCGCCGGCGGTTAGTATCAGGCCCGCGTAGAGTACGCCACGGTAGGGGCTTCCTTCGGCGGCCAGCGCCTTCGCCACCGGCTCCATCACCTCGGCGCGGACCTGTCTCTCCAGTTTCTCGGTCCATTCCGGCGGCGGGCTGTAGCTTCCCATGCCGCCGGTGTTGGGTCCCTCGTCGCCGTCGCCGACCCGTTTGTAATCGCAGGCCGCCACCATGGGAGAGACATACTCGCCATCCACGAACGCGAAGGCGCTAACCTCTTGGCCCTCAAGGAACTCCTCGATCACTACCCGCTCCCCGGCGGCGCCGAAGTCCTTCTCGGCCATGCACCGGCGCAGGGCCAGGAGCGCCTCTTCCAGGGTCCGGGTGATGATCACGCCCTTGCCGGCCGCCAGCCCATCCGCCTTCACCACGATCGGCAACTGGCAGTCCGCAACGCATTTGACGGCATCCACATAGACATCGAAGGTTTCCGAGGCCCCGGTGGGGACCCCATGACGGACCATCAGGTCCTTGGCGAAGGCCTTGCTGCTTTCGATGCGAGCCGCGGCCCTGGTCGGTCCGAAGATCGCAAGCCCGGCGTCCAGGAACCTGTCGGCGATGCCCTCGGCCAGCGACGCCTCCGGGCCGACTACGGTCAGGTCCACACGGTCCGATTCGACGAACGCCGCCAAACCCTCGATATCGCCGGCCTTGATCGGGACGTTTCGGGCGATCTGGGCCGTCCCAGCGTTGCCCGGGGCGACCAGAAGCTCATCCACGCTGGGACTCTGGGCCAGCTTCCAGGCGATGGCATGCTCTCTTGCGCCGTTGCCTACGACAAGGACTTTCACGGGACGGTTGCTCCTTCGATCAGGTCCGCCAAAGACCACGTATCACAGATACCGCACATCCCAGTGTTCCG
The DNA here is from genome assembly GCA_964510985.1 of uncultured Dehalococcoidia bacterium. Lineage (GTDB taxonomy): Bacteria > Chloroflexota > Dehalococcoidia > Lucifugimonadales > CAZEDC01 > CAZEDC01. The sequence continues at coordinate 8,673 of CAZEDC010000116.1, read as the reverse complement.
TCTCCTGGCTGTACGCACGCACGATAATGACTTGGTAACCTCGAACCCTGGCGCACTCGATGACGGCCTCGTAGGGGCGTGTTTGAAACCCGCCCCTACTAAACGCTTACGAATTGTCATTGCGAGGAGCCCCGGTCTGTCGGGGCAGTGGATTGCAGGGACCACCACATCAGGAAGATCTCCTCCGCTTGGGCTTCTTCGGCGGGGGTTGGGAGCCCACATATTCAAAGGCGCTCTCGACCCATGGCAAGACCGCTGGAACGTCCTCTTCCATCAGGACCAGGAACTGCACCCACTGCCTGAACGGCCGTCCGGCGGGGGAGAAAGGGGACACCCCGGCCAGCCCCAGCGCCCGCTGCCTCTGCTCGTCCGGCAGCTTCATGGCGACAACCCCCTCGGCCAACGCCGCGAACATCTTGCCGCCCACCATGTAGCCCACCCCGCCGAACATGGAGCGGGAGGTGACGTCCTGCATAGCAACGAGACGGCCGTCGAGGGCGCTCCTCACCTCCGGGTCTACAGGCAATTGTCATCCTCCACTCGGTCACGCTCACCTTACGATCGGCGCCTTGGTGAAAACCCGTCGACGGTCGCGACCTACTCCCACTCGATGGTGCCAGGAGGCTTGCTGGTGATGTCGAAGACGACACGGTTGACTCCGGTCACCTCGTTGGCGATACGGTTGGAAATCCGCGCCAGAACGTCGTAGGGGAGACGGGCCCAGTCGGCCGTCATGGCATCGTCGCTGGTCACGGCCCGGATGGCGATCAGGTATCCGTACGTACGAAAATCGCCCATTACCCCCACTGTCTGGGTGTCGGACAGCACGGCGAAGCTCTGCCAGAGCTCCCGGTACAGGTCGTTGGCCTTTATCTCGTCCATCACCACCCAGTCGGCGGCCCGGAGAATTTCCAGTTTTTCGTGGGTGACTTCGCCGATGATCCTTATCGCCAGCCCGGGTCCGGGGAATGGCTGACGGTAGACCATTTCCTCGGGCAGGCCCAGCTCCAGCCCCACCTCTCGGACCTCGTCCTTGAAAAGGTATCTCAGCGGCTCTACCAGGGTCAGCTTCATGTGCGCGGGCAGGCCCCCGACGTTGTGATGGGTCTTGATTTTGGCCGAGACCTTGCTCTCGTCGGTCTTGCTCTCGATCACGTCGGGGTAGAGCGTCCCTTGAGTCAGGAAATCGACCTTGCCCAGCCGGGCTGCCTCCTCGTCGAAGACCCGTATGAACTCCTCGCCGATGACACGACGCTTCTTCTCTGGATCGATGACGCCCTTGAGCGCGCCCAGGAAATAATCAGAGGCTTGGGCGTACACCAGGTTCACCTTCAGATACTTTTCAAAGGTGTTCTGGACCCGCTCCGGCTCCTCCCGACGCATTAGGCCGTTGTTAACAAATATGCAGGTTAGCTGGTCGCCCACCGCCTGGTGGACCAGCGTGGCGGCTACGGCCGAGTCCACGCCCCCCGAGAGAGCGCAGATGACCTTCCCGCTCCCCACCTGGTCGCGGATGACTTGTACGGCCTCCCCGACGAAGTTGCCCGGCGTCCATAACCCCTGGCAGCCGCAGACCCTGTACAGAAAATTTTCCAGAAATGTCTTGCCCTGGGGCGTGTGGGCGACCTCCGGGTGGAATTGTATACCCAGCATGCTGGCCTTGTTGCCGACGACCGCGATGGGGGAGTTGTCGGTGTAAGCCAGGGCCGAAAACCCCGGCGGAGCCTCGGCTATCTGGTCACCGTGACTCATCCACACGGGCATGGAGAGCGGCAGGCCTTGGAACAAGGGCTCGCCGCTGGAGTTCTGGTGCAATACCGCGTGGCCGTACTCTCGTTTGGTGCCGGGCGATACCTTGCCGCCGAGTTGGTGCACCATCACCTGCATGCCGTAGCAGATACCCAGGACCGGCAGCCCGCTGTCGTAAACCCAGGCCGGTGCAAGGGGGGGGTCCGGATCGTATACGCTGGCCGGCCCACCGGAAAGGATGATGCCTTTGGGGTTCAGTCCAGACACGGCATCCCACGTTATATCGTGGGGGATGATCTCGCAGTAAACGCGGCTCTCCCTGACACGCCGGGCTATTAACCGGCTGTACTGGGAGCCGAAGTCGATAACCAGGACGGTCTCACGTTGGAGTCTGGTCGCCATCTCCAGTTCGGGCTTTTGGCCGGACTTCTCCCTGGCGATCTCGAGGTATGCGGAGACCTCCAGATCATCGCTGGCGGCGACCCTGCGGCTGGTGTTATTCTGGGGTTCCTGTGACATGTTAGCGGCGGCTCTCAGGCTAGCATCTATGTTATACTTTGGTCAACCTCGAAATCGGGATACGATGGGTTCTCCAAGGCCTGACGAAGGCGCGCACAACCAGATAGGGCACGCCGTTGGGATCCTCGCCGGCGGCGGCGTGATAGCGATTCCCACCGATACGCTCTACGGCCTCGCGGCATCCGTGGACCGGGCCGTGGCGGTGGAGCGTGTTTTCCGGCTCAAGGGTCGGCCCAAAGGCATGGCGCTCCCACTGCTTCTCGCTGACGCCGAAGGGCTCGAAGAGTACGCCTCCGATGTCCCGGACCTGGCCTGGGCCCTGGTCGACCGATTCTGGCCCGGACCGCTGACCCTGGTGCTTTCAAGATCGGACCGCGTTCCGGCACCGGTCTGTGGCGGCGGGGATACCGTCGCGTTGCGCGTTCCGGACCACTGCCTACCCAGGTCACTGGTACGCTCTCTAGGTGCCCCTATCACGGGCACCAGCGCCAACCGCACCGGGCAGCCCGGCCTTACAACGACCGGTGCCGTACGGTCAGAGTTTGGCGACGAGCTGGACCTGGTGGTAGAGGGCAGGGCGACGACGCTGGGACGCCCGTCAACCGTGGTCGACCTGTCACTGGAAAAACCCCGCATTCTGCGGCGGGGTGCCGTATCCCGGCGAGAGATAGAGGAAGTCTGCGGCCGCGTGATAGCCATATAGCATCCTGATCTCTGAAATACCATAAAATTGTCATTGCGAGTCCTTCCGCGGAAGGACGACCTGTCGGGACAGAATAACCTATCGGGCGGGCGGATCGGACAGACCAAGAACTGTGCAACTAAGTACTGGTTAAGAGATAAGGATAAACTGGGGTACACGCCTTTCCATGACCACCGCTGAAATAACCGAGGAACTCAGGGCACTGTTGGAAGCCGAGTTGAACGGTATCGTCTCCTCGCGGGATATGCCGCTATACGGCATGATGTCCTACCATATGGGTTGGACTGACAGCGGCGGCGGCCCTGTGAGCAAGACGATCGGAGACCGGGCCCATGGCCTCTTATGTCTCCTGGCTTGCCACGCGGCCGGCGGCGACATCGCGACGGCGCTGCCGGCGGCGGCGGCGGTCGAGCTTGTCGAAAATTTCTGTCGCATACACGACGACGTCCAGGCCGGCAATCCCCGGCGGGACAACCGGGACTCTGTGTGGTGGGTGTGGGGTCCCGCCCAGGCCATCAACGCCGGCGACGGCATGCACGCCCTTGCCCGCCTAGCCCTCTTCCGCTTGACCCAGGCGGGCGTCCCTCCCACGGTCACCGTTCGGGCCTTTCGGCTCTTGGACGAGGCCAGCCTTCGAGCCTGCGAAGGCCGGTTCCTGGACCTGGAGGCCCAGGAGAAAATAGACCTGGGGATAGAGGCCTACAAAGACATGGCCCATCAGAAGACGGGCTCGCTGTTTTCATGTTCGATGAGCCTGGGTGCTCTGGTTGCCACATACGATGAAGATGACAATAGCGACCTGCTCGAGGCCATGGCGACCTGCGGCGCAAATCTTGGCGTCGCCCTCCAGATGCACCAGGATCTGCTGCAACTCTGGGGTGACGACGATGGTGACGTCCCGGACGCCAGCCCTGATGCCATGAACAAGAAGAAGCTGCTGCCGGTTGTCTACGCCTTCGACAAGGCCTCGGTAGGTGAAAAGCGAAGGATGGGCGAGATATTCTTCAAACGCGTCCTCGAACCGGACGACGTCGCGAAACTGCGCGGCATCATCGAGGGTTTAGGCGTCCGCGAGGAGTGCGGAGAGATGGTAAACAGGTACCGGTCCAGGGCGCTGGAAGTCTTGGAGTCCGTTAGCTTATCATCTGACGGTAAGAAGCAGATCCAACAATTTGCCGACGATCTGCTCAAATAGCCACCGCAGCCGACCCAACAGAAAATATTGGAATCCCGGGCTCCCGAGAAGAGGTGCATATGCGACAGACTGGTTACAGGACGGTCACGGACTTAAACGTTACGGGGAAGACCGTCCTGCTCCGGGTCGACTACAATGTGCCGTTCAAGCCCGGCTCCACGGAGATATCGGACACCGGCCGCATCAAGGCCTCGCTTCCCACTGTCCGGCACCTGCTGGAGCAGGGTTCCAAGATCGTAATCTGCTCCCACCTCGGCAGGCCCGATGGGAAGGTCGTCGAGGAGATGCGTATGGCACCGGTGGTCCACGGGCTGTCCGAGTTGCTGGGAGTGCCGGTCAAGCTCGTGAACAACTGTATTGGCCCCACGGTGCACAAGGCCGTGGACCGCCTGGGGCCGGGAGAGATACTGGTGTTGGAAAACCTTCGGTTTCACCCTGGGGAGGAGAGCAACGACCCTGAGTTCGCTTCGCAGTTGGCATCGCTGGCCGACGTCTATGTCAACGACGCCTTCGGTTCGGCCCACAGGGCCCACGCCTCCATCGAGGGGGTAACCAGGTTCCTGCCATCGGCGGCCGGTTTCCTGATGGGACGCGAGCTGGATCTGCTGGGTCGTGCCCTTCACCTGCCTGCCTTGCCCTTTGCGGCGATCCTGGGCGGCGCCAAGGCGTCCGACAAGATCGCGGCGTTGGTGAACCTGGCTCGCAGGGTGGACCTCCTGATTATCGGCGGTGGCATGGCCGCGACCTTCATCAAGGCCCGGGGGATGGAGGTGGGCAGGTCCCCGGTGGAAGAGGACCGTATCGGGTCCGTGACCGACCTCATCTACACCACCCAGGAGAGGGGTCGAAAGGTGCTCCTTCCCGTGGACTTCGTCGTCGCCGACTCCTTCTCGGCCGATGCCAGGCACCGCGTCGTAGATGTAACTGAGATACCCCGAAAATGGCACATCATGGATATTGGCCCCAGGACCATCGCCCTGTTCGAAGAGGCCCTGAAGCCCTGCAAGACGGTGATCTGGAACGGACCGATGGGCGTGTTCGAGTGGGAGCCCTACTCCCAGGGGACTCGACGTGTGGCCGAGATAGTATCCAGCCTCGACGGAGCAACCACCCTCGTGGGCGGCGGCTCGACGGCCGAGGCCATCGAGGGCCTGGGGCTCGGCGACAAAGTGACCCAGGTGTCAACCGGCGGCGGAGCCTCCCTGGAGATGTTGACCGGCAGGGTCCTCCCGGGCGTGGCCGCACTGATGTACACCAAAGACCCTGTATCCACCGTCGAAGTGTGAGCCGTGATCGACTTTCCCTTCCTGGGCGATATCTGCCGGACAACGCCGTCGAAGATCGTCATGCTGGTAGTGGACGGTCTGGGCGGCGCATCTCATCCGGAGACGGGCAAGTCCGAGCTCGAGACGGCCCGCCTGCCCAACCTGGACGGGCTGGCCGGCGAGAGTGCGTGCGGCTTGACCGACCCCGTGATGCCCGGGATCACGCCGGGCTCTGGCCCCGGACACATGTCGTTGTTCGGCTACGACCCGGTCGAGTACCTGATTGGTCGGGGCGTACTGGAAGCCCTGGGCATAGACGTTGAATTGGCGGAAGGCGACATCGCTGTAAGAGGGAATTTCTGCACCTTAGACCCCGGTGGTTTGGTGGTGGACCGGAGGGCTGGCCGCATCCCCACGGCTGAGAGTGCTTCGCTGGTCGAGCTGCTGGACGGTATAGAGATACCGGGCGTCGGCCTGTCCGTCTACCCCGTGCGGGACCACCGGTTCGTCCTGGTGCTGAAAGGCGAAGGTCTCGGAGACCGTATAGCCGAGACCGATTCCCAGGAGGTCGGTGTCCCGCCCCAGGAGGCTACAGCGCTATCCCGAGACTCGAAAAAAACGGCCGGCGCAGTCGCCGCTTTCGTGTCCGCCGTCCGAGACCTGCTTGGCCCGCGCAAGACGGCAAACATGGTCCTGCTCAGGGGCTTCTCGCGTCTTCCGCGCCTGCCCGATTTCGGGGCTGCCTACCGTCTGAACGCCGCGGCGGTGGCTGCCTACCCCATGTACCGGGGACTGGCCAAGCTGGTGGGCCTGAAGGTCCTGCCCACTGGACAGAATTTCGACGACGAGCTGGACACCCTGGAGACCTATTTCGCCGAGCACGACTTCTTTTTCATCCACTATAAGCCGGCCGACACCGCGGGCGAGGACGGCGATTTCGACGCCAAGGTCGCCCGGCTCCAGGAACTGGACGCCAGGATACCCCGATTGGTGGCGTTGGGCGCCGATGTTCTGGTTGTGGCGGGCGACCACTCCACACCCGCTGTCATGGGCGCACATAGCTGGCACCCGGTGCCGCTGATGGTCCGCTCCGAGCTTACGAGGGGCGAAGGCGTGGCCGGCTTCTCCGAGCGCATCTTTGCCGCCGGGTCCCTGGGCCGGATTCCCGCCACCAGCGTGATGATGCTGGCCATGGCCCACGCCGGAAAGCTGGCCAAGTTCGGGCCCTAAATGTGGCCCGACACCCGGTTCCATTTCCGTCCTTGGCCCGGGGTGTATACTCTCCGGTATCCATAGGACTACCCCTGGGGCGTCTGCTCGACCGACCACATATCTGAGCTTGTGGAGAAACAATGGCAACCCCACTCATAGCCGGCAACTGGAAGATGAACACCACACTGGCCGAGGCCCGGCAGCTTGTGGCCGAGATGAGGCCCGGCCTGGAGGAGATCGACGGCATCCAGAAAGCGGTGTGCCCACCATTCGTCTCCCTGGCGACCGTGGCCGAGATGCTGCGCGGCTCCAGCGTCCGGGTGGGCGCGCAGAACATGTTCCACGAGGAGAAGGGCGCTTTCACGGGCGAGGTCTCTCCCTCGATGCTGGCCGACATCTGCCAGATGGTCATCCTGGGCCACTCAGAGCGGCGCAGCCTGTTCGGTGAGACCGACCAAATAGTCAACAGAAAGCTGAAGGCCGCCCAGGCTGTGGGTCTCCGGCCCATCCTCTGCGTGGGCGAGCGTCTGGTTGAACGGGACCAGGGAACGGCCGACGCGGTGGTGGAAGGCCAGCTCAGGAGCTGCCTGGACAGTGTGGACTCGGCCGACGACCTGGTCGTCGCCTACGAACCGGTCTGGGCCATTGGAACGGGTAGGGCGGCCACAGCCAACATCGCCCAGAGCATGATAGGCCGGATCAGGGTGGTGCTGGCCTCGCTGTACGGCGCGGACGCCGCCTCCAACGTCTCATTGCTATACGGGGGTAGCGCCAACGCCGACAACATCTCCGAGTTCATGCGGGAAAAAGACGTGGACGGCGCCCTGGTGGGCGGCGCCAGCCTGGACGCCGCCTCTTTTGTAGAGATCGTCAGACGGGGCGCGGAAGTCAAAGGCCGATCCGCACCGTAGCAATCGTGAACACAAGTTTGCTCGCCATCGTGGGCCCCACTGCGGCCGGAAAGAGCGCCCTGGCCATGCGGCTGGCGACGTCTGTGCCCACGGAGATCGTCAACGCCGACAGCCGCCAGGTCTACCGCCACATGGACATCGGCACCGCCAAGCCCTCTCCGGAGGAACGCGAGGCCGTACCCCACCACCTGATCGACATCGTCGGTCCCGACCAGGAGTACAGCCTTGCTCTATTTCTTCAGCGGGCGACCGACGCCATCCGAGACATACACAAGCGAGGGGTCCTACCCATACTGGTCGGCGGCACCGGCCAGTACGTCTGGGCCCTGTTGGAGGGTTGGCGTGTCCCCAGAGTCCCCCCGGACCCTGGCCTGCGCCTAAGCCTGGAGGAGCGGGCGCGAAGCAGTGGCCCAGAAGCACTGTACACTGAGCTTACTAAAAAAAACCCGGAGGCGGCGGCGCGGATCGACGCACGGAACGTTCGACGGGTCATCCGCGCCCTGGAGGTCTGGTACGCAGCCCCGGACGCCCGGCCGGAAACGGCGCAAAAACCGACCTACGAGACCAGGGTCATCGGCCTAACGATGGAGCGCTCGGCCCTGTACAGGCGGATCGATAAGAGGGTAGACGCCATGATCGCGGCAGGCTGGGTCGACGAGGTCAGGTCGCTGCTGGAACGCGGGTACGGCCCGGAGCTGCCCTCCATGTCCAGCGTCGGCTACGGCGAACTGGTGCGGCACCTGAACGGCGAGCTGTCGCTGGACGAGGCGGTGGAACGTATCAAGGGCCGTACCCACAGGTTCGCCCGGCACCAGTACGCCTGGTTCCGGCCGGGAGACGAGCGGATCCGCTGGTTCAACGCCGAGACAGGCCTCGACGACGCAGAGCAAGAGGTCGGGCGTTGGCTGGAAACGGTTTGCCACTAGTAGCTGATTGCAAAAGAGAGCGTCTTGATTATCCGCTCGTGGTGAGCCTGTCGAACCACACGAGCGGAGGAAATGTCCCGCTCATTTCCTTCGACAAGGCTCAGGATGAGCGGGAACGCAGGTTGTGTCCTTCCACACGCTGACTTATGCAACTATGGACATATATCACGTCTCTGAAATACGTCTGCGAATT
>CAZEDC010000115.1:0-4590 GCA_964510985.1 uncultured Dehalococcoidia bacterium | reverse complement strand
TTCGTAAACCGCAGGTCGTGGGTTCGATTCCCACCGTTGGCTCCATCATCCACCGCATCGTTCTCCCGGGTTCCATTCTAGCTCTCTCTCGTGCTGGGGCCGGCGTCTTGACCCTCGGTACTTGCTGATATAAGGTGCCTTCCATGACATTACCCTTAATCCGCCGATTGTTGACCCAAACGCCCAAACTTAGAATAAGAATTTACGGCGTGTAACTGACTCTGGGAGGTAAATAGAGATGAAGAAATTGGTCATGGCGTTGTTGGTTGCGGGACTCCTCACGTTGAGCGTTGGTTGCGTGGCCTTCGCTGGCAAAGGTGGATGCCCCAACGACAATGCGGCGATTGGAGCTGCCCAGGCAAACGACAATTCAGCTCACGGGAACGCAAAGCAGGCCGATAACGGCTGCGCCGGTGGAGGCGGAGACGATGGTGGGGGCCGATGACAACTGAAAATATACCTGACTGGATCACCTATCCGGAGGATGACTGGCAAACTATCTCACCGGGGGAGGCCGGCCTCGACGCCGATGCTTTTAGTCGATTCCTGGCGGGATTGGACGTGAAAGGGGCCTCCTTCGGCGGAGAGGACCATACCGGCGGCAGGTGGGGCGGCGTGCTCACCCGAGGCGGCTACCTGGTACACACCTGGGGCGACAGGAACTACAGGTTCCAGACGGCATCCACCGGCAAGACCCTAATGTGGGTCCTCCTGGGCTTCGCCGTGGAGGAGGGACTCCTGGACCCGGACCAGCCCATAAATAAGACCTGGACCGGCGAGGGCCAATTATCGCACCCCCACAAGTACCTGGACCGGGGCCACCACAAGACGCTCACCTGGCGTCACATTATCGGCCCAAAGTCCGAGAGCAAACACTACGGTGGGTTCCCCATGGAGCTAGGAGTCCGCTGGGCTGAAAAGCGTACCGGTCTCATGGAGGAAGACACGGTCCCAGGCGTCGCCGAGTGGGCCAATTGGACCGGCGACCCGTTCTACGACCTCTACTCCCACGCCGAGCCGGGTACCGTCGGCCTCTACAGCAGCGCCGGATTCTGGCGACTCAGCCAGGTGCTCACCGCAATCTGGGACAGAGACCTCAAGGATGTCGTGGACGAAAGGCTATTCAGTAAGATCGGGATTCCGGCAGACCGGTGGGACTGGCACACTGGGGAGTCCATAAAGGACCAGAAGTACTTCTATCCCGCTATTCCTGACTCATATACCTACCTCGACCCGCCCTACGAGATCAACGGCCACCCTGTCCGCAGCGGCCCCGGTTGGGTGATCATCAGCGCTTCGGACCTGGCGCGCTTCGGCCACCTGCTCGCTACGCGGGGCATCTGGAAGGGCAAGCAACTTCTCGACCCACAGTGGCTTAGAGGCCACAGCGGAGGTAACAAGAGCGGCGTCAGCGGCGAAGGCGAAAAATTCACCGCCATGGCGATAGTCGCCACCCAGGGTTTGGTCCACCTCCACGCCACGGCCACTGAGAGCTTTCTCCCACAAGAGCTGTTTATCGGCCCGGTCAAACCCAACGGATGACGTTTCAACCCAACCAGCGTTACGTCGAACGGAGGTCACAAAATGCCTCGCATGACACGACGGGAATTGGAGGAGTTCACCGCCCGCCCCCTGGTAGTCACGGTGACCACGCTCAGGGAAGACGGCTCACCACAGGTAACGCCGGTCTGGTACGAGTATGACAACGGCGCATTCTACTGCTGGATCGGGGCCGGCACCGCCAAGGTGCGAAACCTTAGCCGAGATCCGCGCGTAAGCCTCTGCATCGCCACCCACGACGAACCCTACAAGTACGTTGTCGCCGATGGGTCTTGTGAGATCGTCAGCCGTGGCGTGGTAGAGCGCAGCATCTCCATTGCTACCAGGTACTACGGCCCGGATCGAGGCCCTGCCTACGCCAGAGAGATGGCGAAGACCGGCGAGTCGGTGCTGATGGTGTTGAGGCCCGCAAGGCTCCTGACAGAGAGCGCTGCCTGAACCGCAATTCAGCCTGCCAGCGGCTCTGTCGACTTCCTCGGAAAAGAGGGTGTTCAGAGGGGGATTGAATCCCTCTGGCGGGGTTAAAAGTATGAAGTCCCCAAAGCCCCTTTAGGGCTACACCTCGTAGGCCTGCCAGCTCCCCAGGCAACCGTGGCCTCGCCTGACGTGCAGAAGTCCCTTGGCGGGCTCGGCTATGTATCCCGACGATGTGTGCATGCCGCCCTCCCCGTGGCGGCAGATAGCGGCGGGATCGCCCTGGTGGTCTGAGAGGAACTCCTTCATCGTCTCCACTGTGATAGCTCCCCAGCGTTCCCGTATCAGACCGCGCATGCGCTCCAGACGCGGCCACGAGTCGGGTAGGGTCCTGTCCTCGTGCGGGGCGAACTCCCGTGTCAAGTAATGGTTGGTGTGCACCCTCCAGCCCGGATTGTCGTCTTCGAAAACGGCTATCCCGTCTGGTCTGACCTCCACGTTGGCTATGTTGCCACGTCCGTCGCACAGCATTGCGTTCTGGGCCACCGACGGACTGTGCGACCTCAGCAGGTCGATGCACCCGCCGATGTCACTCGTCTCCAGCATCGCTCGCATCAACGGGTAGAGTGGTAACACCGGCTTCCACCGGTAATTGTAGAGAGCGTTGGCGAAATGGGCGAAGCCGTGCTCGTTCATCCCCAGGTAGCCGATCTGCCCCGCGAAGGTGTACTGGAGCGCTCTTGGCCGTCCATCGCTGGGCTTAACGTGAAGTAGGATCGCGACCTCGGCGAACTCGGGCTCCGGGTCATGGTTCTGACCGGCCAGAGGCTGGCCGTCGGCCGTGGCATCGCCGGTCAGTGCGAAGGCCGTGCAGCCTCCGCTCTCGACCCGTCCCGCGCCGCCGGTCCGCGCCTGGCACAGCACCGCGTCCTCGAAGCTGATTCCAGCGCCCTCGCCAAGCCCCCTGATCTCATCCACTAGCAGCGGGTTGAGGCCCTGGATAAAAGGGACCGTCGACAGCGCCATCCGCCGCAGGTCATCCCTGGGCCGGCCGCTGAGCCTCTCGACCCAGAGGAGGTACTTCTCAATCAGGACGGCCGCCTGTGCGCCGTGCTGATAGCCCATCTCATAGGCCGACCCGCTGACTTCGATAAATGGAAAACTGTGCTCGGCAACTGTCATACTAGCCCTCGTTTACCATTAAATCCGCCTACACCGGGTGCGGACAACGGTATCAAAGGTCTCGGTCCGCAGTCCATTTTGTTAAGAGTATCGCTGTCTCACCCGGCGGAGTCCGTTGCATTATATGCTGCTCACACGGTTTAAGGAGACCGATGTAAAATGGAACCGTCCTGAAGGAATCTCCGCTTCCCCTAGGCGAATGTGGTTTTTGACATGTGGACTGTTGACAGGACGTGGCGGTGGGATCGACCGGTAGCCCTCGTCCTTGGACTGGTGCTGGTCCTGTTGGCTGTCGGAATCGTCGCTTCTTCTGAGACTGCCGGGGCGGACGAAGGAACCCCCAGCGATTTCAAGGTCGCCTTTATCGGAGACCAGGGCCTGAGCTCCAAGGCCTTAGCCGTCTTGGAGTTGATCAAGTCCGAGGGCGCGGACATGGTACTGCATCAGGGGGACTTCGACTACACCGACAGCCCTAACGCCTGGGACCAGCAGATCAACGACATCCTTGGCTCCGACTTCCCCTACTTCGCTTCGATCGGCAACCACGACGGGATCGCCTGGGCGGGGTACCAGGAGAAGCTCGAGGCACGCCTGGACAGACTTGACGGTGTGACCTGCACCGGTGACCTGGGAGTCAAATCCGCCTGTACCGACAAGGGGGTGTTCTTCATCCTTTCGGGCGTCGGTATGTCAGGCTCGGGACACGACACCTTCATCAGAGACCAGTTGGCCGCCAGTTATGCGACCTGGAAAATTTGCTCCTGGCACTATGTCCAGATTTTGATGCAGGTGGGCGACCAGAAAAAAAACTTCGTAGGGTGGGAGCCCTACGAAGAGTGCCGCAAAGGTGGAGCCATCGTTGCCACTGCCCACGAACACTCCTATTCACGAACTCACCTGATGGCCAACTTTGAGACCCAAAGTATCGCTTCAACTTCCAGTACCCTCCAGATAGAAAAGGGCAAGTCCTTCGCCTTCGTATCGGGCCTGGGCGGCATAGGCATTCGATCACAAAACGACGCGCTGGCGGCGAATCCCTGGTGGGCGGCCGTCTACACGTCCAGGCAAAGCGCCGACTTCGGTGCGCTGTTTTGCACTTTCAACGAAAACGGAGTCGAAAATCGAGCCCACTGCTACTTCAAGGATATTGGGGGAGCCGTCCCCGACCAGTTTGACTTACAGGTAACTCTCTCGTCTCCTCCGGCGGTCCCCGGAGTATCGACCGTCGGGTTGTGGGTAATAGGTGGGGCGTTGGCGGCTGTGGTTCTTTGGTCGGCCTGGCGTGCCAGGGCGCGTGTCACGGGGGCTTCTCATCGACAATAATTCCGATCGATCCCGGGCGGCTTCATTGATATCCTCGGAAACGAGGGTGTCCAGAGGCCACGGGCCCCCTCTGGCCTAGGGTCTTGGGGATACCCTCAAATACTATTCGAG
>CAZEDC010000114.1:0-7444 GCA_964510985.1 uncultured Dehalococcoidia bacterium | reverse complement strand
CGCGGGGGGGGCGCCCCCCCCGTAAATCACCTCCCCTTCTTAAGGTAGTCTCTAAAGACGGGCGCAACCCGCGGGAGGAGCCTCAGGAAACGATGAAAATCACCGACGTGACGACCACGGTACTCTACTATCCCCACGCAGCGCCCTTTCAGGACTCGACCATACCGCCGCGGACGCCCGGAAACGGTGGACGGGGACAGGTCTTCGTCCACATCCACACCGACGAAGGCTTCGAGGGCCTGGGCGTAGGCTACTATATTCCGGGCGTCCGCCAGGTCATCGAAGACGGCCTGAAGACCGTGCTGGTCGGCCAGGACCCCTTCAACACCGAGAAGCTGTGGAATGATATGTTCTGGCGTGTCCGGGGATACGGGCGCAAGGGTATTGCATTCGGCGGGATATCGACGGTCGACGTCGGTCTCTGGGACCTCAAGGCCAAGGCACTGGGGGTCCCGCTGTACCGGCTGCTGGGACCTTACCAGGAGTCGGTCCCCATCTACGGGAGCGGCGGCTGGACCAACTTCAGCGAGGCTGAGCTGGTGGCGGAGATGGTGGGATACGTCGAGCAGGGCATCAAACAGGTCAAGATGAAGGTAGGCAAGGACTTCGGCCGGTCGGAGAGAGAGGATATCCTCAGGCTGGCCGCTGTGCGTAAGGCCGTGGGCGACGACGTGGCTGTCTACATCGACGCCAACAATGGCTACTACGCGAAGCAGGCGATCTACATGGCCAGGGAGTTCGAGCAGCACCAGGTGGGCTGGTTCGAGGAGCCGGTCCTGGCCGACGACATCAGCGGCCTGGCCGAGGTCAGGACCGCCATCGACATCCCCGTGGCCACGGGCGAGCACGAGTATACCAAGTACGGGTTCAAAGAGCTGATCGCATCGGGCGGAGCCGACATAGTACAGCCCGACGTTGGAAGAGTTGGCGGCGTCACCGAGTGGATGAAGGTGGCACACATGGCCCACGGATTCAACCTGCCGGTGGCCCCACACGCATTACAGCTCGTCCACCTCCACCTTTGCTGCGCAACGCCCAACCTTAAGGTGGTGGAGTACATGAACATGGCCCTGGAAACGGACGAGATATTCTACACCGAGTTCCCGCGGCAACGGGACGGGATGTGGTCCCCTTTCCCGGACAAGCCCGGGCTGGGCCTTGAGCTGGACCCTTACGCGGTGGAGAAGTGGGCCATCTGATGCCGGGGACGGCCGGATAGCCGCCGGCAAAGTCTGTCCCTCTCAATCCAGGGTAATCTTCGACGTCCGGAACCGCCTCGGACTGTATCCGAATATGGCTCTCCTTGGCTTTGTTGATTTCCTCGGAAACGGGGGTGTCCAAAGCCCCGACCTGTCGGGGCAAATACTATTCGAGTGCGGGTGGGCGGGTAAAAAGCCAGTTTCGTTGAGAATGTGAACAGGGCCGCTCACCGTCAAGAGCCCCTGATTTGCAATAACCGCCGGATTCATGGCAACATGCTTGGCATTAGCCACGCTAAATCCAAATCAGGGTGCCGCATCATATGGAAAGAATTGTCGTAACCGGGGCCGCCGGTCAGATTGGCTCGGAGCTTGTTCCAGAATTGAGAGCGCTTTACGGGGCTGAAAACGTCGTGGCTGTCGGGCACAAGACCCCCATCCCGGACGATGTCAGAGAGGCCGGTCCCTACGCCTACTTTGAGGTATCGGACTATGGCCAGGTGGAGGAGCTTCTCAAGAGACATGAAGCCGACACCCTGTTTCATCTGAGTTCCATACTGTCCGCCCTGGCCGAAGAGAACCGTGAGTCCGCATTTGAGGTGAACGTAAGGGGCCTTCACAACGTGCTGGAGGTCGCGGAGCGCACCGGCACCAAGCGAGTGATCGTTCCAGGGTCGATCGCCAATTATGGACCCGAGGCGCCAAAGGACAATACGCCCGACGATACCGCCCAGAGGCCGAATACGCTGTACGGGATCTCGAAGGTGTTCGCCGAGCTGATGGGCGACTACTACAACGGCAAACTCGGTATGAAATGCAGAGGGGTGCGGCTCCCCGGGATCATCAGCTGGAAAACGGAGCCGACCGCCGGCACCACCGACTACGCGGTTGCCGTCTTTTACGGTGCGATCCGCCGGAAACATTACACCTGCTACCTCGAACCCGACACACGTCTCCCCATGATGTATATGCCGGACGCCATCGGGTCTCTGATGCAAATCGCCGAAGCCGACCTGTCCCCGAACGGCCGGGCACAGTACAACGTCAACTCCATGAGCTTCACACCTACCGAGCTGTTCGATGCGATCCGTCGCCGGGTACCCGATCTCGCCATCGACTACGAGATCGATCCGGTCCGCCAGGCGATCGCCGAGTCTTGGCCGGACTCCCTGGACGATTCCGCCGCCCGGGCCGATTGGGCTTGGATGCCCGGCTACGACATCGACTCGGTCGTGGACGACATGCTGGAGAACCTGGGACGGAAACTGGCGTCGGAAGATGAACGGGCTGGCTGAAGGCCCGCCCGGGCTAACCAGAACTCATCCGGCTTTGTTGACCTCCTCGGAAACGGGAGTGTCAACAGGGGGTTCGACCCCCTCTTGTGGGGGCTTTGGGGGTATCCCCCAAATACCATTCGAGGGCGGGTGGGCGGGCAATAAAGCGCCGGTTGTTGATGATATGCACAAAGTCAACTCATCCAAAAATATTTGAATGGGGAGTCCAGAGGGGCAAAGTCCCTTTGGCGGGAACACAGGGGGATGGTTCCCTGCACTCGTGCGAGGCTTTGCGGGACATAGTGAGCTTTTCGCATTGGGACTAGCGCAGGCACGTACCTAGCCAGGAGGGCACTGAAACAATGGACCTCGAAGGGCGGACAGCGTTGGTAACCGGTGCGTCCAGGGGCATCGGCCGAGGAATAGCCCTCTCCATGGCCGCGGCCGGCGCCGACGTGGTCGTCAACTTCGAGAACAACAGAGAGGGAGCCGAACAGACCGTCGCGGAGATCCGAGATATGGGCAGGCGGGCCATACCCTTCCAGGCCGACGTAAA
Organism: uncultured Dehalococcoidia bacterium; assembly: GCA_964510985.1. Lineage (GTDB taxonomy): Bacteria > Chloroflexota > Dehalococcoidia > Lucifugimonadales > CAZEDC01 > CAZEDC01. Next base: position 4,415 of record CAZEDC010000114.1, on the reverse strand, counting down.
GGATTTTGCGCGCGTAAAGGCGATGGTCGGTGCGGCGACAGACGCTTTCGGGAAGGTGGACATCCTGGTCAACAACGCCGGAATCTACGCCTCCAAGTCGTTTACCGACGAGGACGCCGTGGAGGCCTTCTCCGAAGTGATCGCCACTCACCTGTTCGGGGCCTTCTACTGCGCCCAGGCCGTTCTGCCCAGCATGCGAGACCAGCAACGGGGTGACATCCTCTTCATCACCTCGCTGGCCACCAAACAGCTTTGGGCCGAGGAGTGGGCCTACGCGACCGCCAAGAGCGCGATGACAACGCTGGCCCAGTGTATAGCCAAGGAGCTGAGCTGGCACGGCATCCGCGTCAACTGCATCGCCCCCACCATCGTCGAGTCGGACATGGGCCTGGACCTGGTACTGGACTGGGCAGGCGTGGATGAACCCGAGAGTCTTTACGGCAAAGTCCCCTTCGACCGGCTCGTAAAACCCAACGACGTGGGCGAGCTCTGCGTCTTTCTGGCATCGGACAGGGCCAGCCACATCTCTGGGCAGGTGATATTCCTGGACTGCGGAATAGGACCGGCGTCTCTGAGGGACTTTGTCGGCAAGGGCGGATAGGCCTCACCTCAAAATACTAGAAGGGGGAGTCCAGAGGGGGACTCCCCAGAATAAAAAAACCCTTGAGGGTAGGCGGGTGGGTGTAAGTTACCTCCCGTTTTGAGACAGTTTCGCATAACTGCTATCGCTTGCGAGGCGGACTCCGGTCCAGACATGCGGACACACTACCCGGCCCGGTAACAGGAGACGATGACTACGACAGAGGTGGTGATTATAGGCGCCGGAGCGGTTGGATGCTCGACCGCCTATTTCATGGCCCGTGAAGGGGCGAAGGTTACCATCATTGAGCGTGATTCCGTGGCCAGTCACGCGTCGGGTTCCGCGGCGGGCTTGCTGTTACCCCTGAGCGCCACAGAAGGCCGTGAGACCCTGTGGCCCATCGTGGAGTTGTCCTTCCGCATGCACCGGGACATCGGTCCGCGGCTGGAGGAGGAGTCCGGGGTGAAGTTGCGGTCGTCGATGTCCTCCATGCTGAAGGTGTGCCTCGAGCGGTGGGAGGTCGATGAGGCCAGGGAGGTGATGGAGGCGCAGAAGGACTTAGAGGGCTTCACCTCCGTGTGGCTGGACGGCGACGAGGTGCGTCGCATCGAGCCCCGGTTGACGGAAGACGTGCTGGGAGGGTGCCTGGCCGGGCCTATCGGAATGGTGGACGCGTACAGCTACACGCTGGCCCTGGCCCAGGCGGCCGAACGATACGGCGCGGTGATGAGGCACGGCAACGCAACCGGGATGCACGCCGCAGGCGGCAGGGTGAGGGCGGTCCGCGTGGGACAGGAAGACGTCGCGTGCGACATTTGCGTCATCGCGATGGGCCCCTGGACGGGGGCCGCCGGTGAATGGCTGCAAACCCCTGTCCCCGTAAGGCCATACAAGGGAGAGACGGTGTGTCTTCAGGGCATCGCGCCAAAGCTCCCATGCTCGATCAAATGGCGGTCCAGCATCACCCAGAAGCCGGACGAACTGCTGTGGGTCGGCTCGACCAGGGAGCACGGTGGATTCGACGACTCGGTCACGACGGCCGCCAGGGACCAGATCATGGGGAGTGCGGTGCGGCTCATGCCCGCCCTGATGGACGTTCCTATAGTCAGGCAAGTTGCCTGCTTCCGCCCATTGACCCCGGACACCCTGCCTATCATCGACGGGGAGTGTGGTGTGGACGGAGTCTACATCGCCAGCGGAAGCGGAGGACACGGCATACTGCTCAGTCCGGCGATGGGCAAAGCGGTGGCCGATCTCGTCACCGGCGGAGCGACAGACGTACCTGTTGAGCCGTACCGTCTGGACAGGTTTGGCGGTGTGATGCCGGACACGTGGGGTGATTCGATATAGGACCCCATCCCATCGTACGGTCCCAGGGCGTGGGGTTATCGAGGGCACGGTCCCAAGAGACAGCTGAACAATAATGGGGTGTGCAGTCCCGACAAGTCGGGATTAACCGGGAGTCTGAGGGCCACCCTAGGCGGACCTGCACCCTTCTAAGTCGATCTGGCCGCACCCATCCCGCTCAGTAAATCATGCAGAGTACTGTTCATGCTCACCAACGCACTGTCGATCGACAGGGCTATATCCGACAGGGAAACGAGCCCGATCAGCTTGTCTCCATCCACCACTGGCAGTCTCCTGATCTTCCGCCCGGCCATCATCGCGGCGGCATCAAGCATGTCCGACGCCGGCCCTACGGTAATCGCAGGGCCGCTCATGTGGTCCGATACCCGGCACTTTTGGTAGTCGTGCCCCTGGCTCATGCAGCGGACGGTCAGGTCCCGGTCGGTAATGACCCCTTTTACGGAGCCAGAGCTAGTTACGACCAGCGAGCCGACGTCTCCTTCACGCATCTTCCGCGCAGCCGCGGCGACACTCTCGTCCTGCTCAACGGTGTGGACATAAGATGACATGACTTCCTGGACTTCCATGACGGCCTCCTCCCGAACGGTATGTCAGGCATTGTCTCAAGGTTTTTAGACTCATGACTACCCGTTGCCGGGTGTTTCTGTTAAACAGTATATGCCGTGTCCGATTCAGCTACAATTGGACACATCCAACATGGCGGGGAGGGTTTAAATCATGGCGGTACCGGATACGTTCCGTGATCTTGTCCTGGAGAAGCTGGAGCCGATAGGCGATATCCAGGTGCGTGCGATGTTCGGCGGATACGGGGTTTTCGAAAGCGGCTCCATGTTCGCACTTATGGCCGGGTCGGGACTGTTCTTCAAGGTTGACGAGTCCAATCGGTCAACTTATGAGGAAGCCGGCAGCAAACAGTACGGACGAATGCCGTACTTCAGAGTGCCCGAGAGCGTTCTGGAGGACTCGGGTACGCTCCAGGACTGGGCGCGAATCTCGGTGACCGTCGGACGCGCCGCCTCCAAAAATAAGAAGAAGTGATCGCGTCACACTGCACTTCGGTTTGCGTTGACGGCGACAGAGAGATATCCACCCCTGTGTCAACAACGCCTGTAATCTACCCGGGCTCTCCGACGGCCCACAGGCCGCCATCAGCAGACTGCCGGGCAATGGGAGCCAGGAAAACGTGAGGTGTTTAGCCGGATTTATTCACGTCCACACTACAAATCACAGGCAAACCGGGAGGCGTAGGAATAATGTTCGCCCCTTAGGGTGACCGAAAATCACCCGGATGGATGATTCTAGAAACGACTCGACAGTGTGCAATTGAAAAGTACGTATGCGGTAACAAAGCGGGGCTTCAAACTGTTTTTTCCAGCACCAACAGTGGTTATCTACCACACAACCAGTCATGTATCGGATATATCTATGCTCCAAACGAAACTTCGGCTGCGTGGTATAATGTCGAGGTAGATCTAAGCGGCGACCGGTTGGCTTGGATGGAAAATCGCCGACCACGGCGGGGAGCGGCCAATGAGTCCCACGTCGATTTCACTAAGAGCTAAGCCATTCCTCCTTGCCTTGTTTATGGGCGTGCTGATCGTGGGAGCCAATATGCTGGCAGCCCCCGTTCTGGCGCAAGAACCGGACCACTCAACCGAACTGTCCGAGATCAGAGACGCATCCCACTCCGATCTATTCTCCGAACACGGGGACGCCTCTCACGTCGACGTCTACTCACAGCACGGCGACGCTTCCCACTCCGATATCTTCTCCCAGCACGGCGAGGCATCACACATCGACGTCTACTCGGCACACGGCGAGGCCTCACACTCCGATATCTTCTCCCAGCACGGCGAGGCATCACACATCGACGTCTTCTCCGCACACGGCGAGGCATCCCACTCCGACGTCTTCTCCGCACACGGCGAGGCCTTCACACATCGACGTCTACTCCGCACACGGCGAGGCATCCCACTCCGACGTCTTCTCCGCACACGGCGAGGCCTCACACATCGACGTCTACTCGGCACACGGTGAGGCCTCCCACACCGATATTTTCTCCCAGCACGGTGAGGCGTCCCACCTGGATGTGTTTTCTTCCAACCCTGAAGGGACGCACTCCGATGCGCTCTCCGAACACGGCGACGCGTCCCACCTGGACATCTACTCGGCGCACGGAGACGCCTCTCACGCAGACATCATGTCTGCCCACGGCGACGCGTCCCACCTGGACATCTACTCGGCGCACGGAGACGCCTCTCACGTAGACATCATGTCTGCCCACGGCGATGCCTCCCACCTGGACATCTACTCGGCACACGGAGACGCCTCTCACGCAGACATCATGTCTGCCCACGGCGACGCGTCCCACCTGGACATCTACTCGGCGCACGGAGACGCCTCTCACGCAGACATCATGTCTGCCCACGGCGACGCCTCCCACCTCGACATCTACTCGGCACACGGA
>CAZEDC010000113.1:0-9406 GCA_964510985.1 uncultured Dehalococcoidia bacterium | reverse complement strand
CCCAAAATATATGATCTGGGGGTCACCCTCAGACCCCCGCCAGAGCCCCGACAGGTCGGGGTCTGGACTCCCCCGATTTCCGAGTTTCGCTAGGGAGTTGAAGGAGATGAAGCAAGGACTTGCGTGCGCCAAGGAGGTACTGGCTGGGGAGCCATGGCTGCCGACACCTCTGCTGCTCGCCCAGGTTATTGGGCCGAGGCTGGGCATCGAGCTGTGGCTTAAGCGTGAAGACTGCTCGCCGGTGGGTTCGTTCAAGCTACGCGGTGGGCTTGTCTCGATGGCCAGGCTGGCGGGTGAGCTGACCGAGGCGGGTGTCTACGTGGCCTCAGCGGGCAATTATGGCCTGGCCATGGCCCTGGCGGGGCAGCGGCACGGTGTCAGTGTGACCGTCGTCGTACCAAATGGCGCAACGCCATCGAAGCTGGAGCGCATCCGCATGTGCGGCGGCCAGGTTATCGAGCACGGCGACGACTTCGACGCGGCCAAGGGGTCCGCCCGTGAGACCGCTGCCGAGGCCGGCGCAACGTTCTGGGAGGACGGGGTTATTGAGGAGATGGCCCTGGGAGCGGCAACCATCGCCTCTGAACTGCTGACGCACAGCGAGCCGTGGGACTACGTCCTGGTGCCGGTTGGGAACGGCTCGCTGATGAAGGGCGTGGCGAGCGTGTTCAAAGCCGAAAGTCCGGGCACCAGGGTCGTCGGCCTTGTGTCAACGAGCGCTCCCTCGATGGCCCAGGCGATAATGGACCAACCGTGGGACGAATCGGTGCCTATAGACACAACCGCGGACGGGCTGGCCGTCCGTGTACCCATACCAGGCATAGTGGAAGAGCTGAAGGGACTGGTGGACGAGGTCTGGCTGGTGCAAGAGGAGTCGCTGCTGCCGGCGGTCCGGTGCCTGATGGAGCTGGAGCAGTGCATGGTGGAGCCGTCGGCGGCGATAGCCGTTGCCGGCCTGGTAGAGCACCGGGAGGAGACTGCAGGGAAAAGGGTGGCAGCCATCCTGACGGGGTCGCACCTGCGACCCTCGTTGATCCCCGAGGTGATGCGGGCCGAGGAGCTTATCCCGTCGGAGACCGGCCGTGAGGGCTGAAGATGTCCGGCGGATCGCCGTCGTCGGCGCGGGTGTAATGGGGCACGGGATCGCCCAGGAGTTCGCGCTCGCGGGGTACTGAGGTTACCCTCGTATCTCGTTCAGAAAGTAGTCTTCAGAGGGGAGTCCAGGGCATCCGTGAAAATCTGGCGAGGCTGGCGGAGCGGGGCATGGTATCCGCCGACCGGGCGGAGTCGGTCCCGGACGCCATTTACATCACCACAGTGCTGGAGTAGGCCGCCGAGGAGTCTGACATCGTCGTAGAGGCGGTCTACGAGGACCTGGGAGTAAAAAAACGGGTATTTCGAGAGTTGGATAAGATCTGCCCGGACCGGACGGTCCTGGCCAGCACGACCTCTACGCTGATGCCCAGCGACCTTGCGTCGGCGACCCAGAGGCCGGACAAGGTGCTGGTAGCCCACTACGTCAATCCGCCTTATCTGGTGCCGCTGGTCGAGGTAGTCCCGGGTGAGGCTACGTCTGAGGAGACGGTCAACGCCGTCCGCGATCTTCTGACCGTGATTGGCAAGAGACCGGTCGTCCTGAGGCAGGAATTACCCGGTTTCGTCTCGGTGCGGCTCCAGTGGGCCTTGCTCAGGGAGGCCATGTCACTGGTGCAGCGGGGCGTCGTCAGCCCGCAGGACGTGGACTTAATCTTGCGTGACAGCCTGGGCCGGCGCTGGTCGGCTGCCGGGGTCTTCGAGACCCTGGAACTGGCGGGGTGGGACCTGATATCAGCGGTGGCCTCCAGAGTCGTGCCCGACCTTGAGAGTTCGACAGCCGTGCCTCGGCTGCTGTACGAAAAGGTCGAACGGGGCGAGCTGGGAGTGAAGACGGGCAAGGGCTTTTACGACTGGACGCCGGAGACCACGGAGTGCCTCCGGAGGAGGATCACCCACGCGCTGGTGGAGATAGAGGGGTGGCCCAGGGAGCCTTGAACCGTTCCGGTTCGCTCCCCACCCCTGTTTGTTCGCAACCTCCGATATAAGTATCGGAGTCCCGATGCGTCGGGACAACCCACCCCCCCGACGAGTCGGGGCGGGTATTGTGTTCCCCGCACCCGACGAACCGGGCTTATAGGGTTTTCCAAACAGGGGCTACCAGGCATAGAATGTCTTTGGTTAAAGCGGTCGAGGTGAGCGGTAATGGCGACGAACGTGCTTCTGCCCCAGTGGGGCATGAATATGGAAGACGGGCTGCTGGTCAAATGGCTGGTAAACGAAGGGGAGACTGTGGATGCGGGACAGCCCATGGTGGAGGTGGAGACGGCGAAGATTAACTCCGAGCTGGAGGCACCGGCCTCGGGCGTGGTTGCGCACATCATAGCGCCGGAGGGCAAGGTCGTAGAGGTCGGCTCCATCGTGGCGGTCATAGGCGAGCCCGGCGAAGAGGTGCCCCGGCCATCGGCAATCGCTCCGGCGAAGTCCAAGGTTTCCTTTAAGCGCAGACCAACGGGAACGGACGGCGGCGGGGCCAAGCCCACCGTGCAGGTGACTCCTGCCGCCCGCCGGCTGGCCCGGCAGAACGACATCGACCTGGCCGGAGTGGCGGGGACCGGACCGGGTGGCCGTATCACCGAGGAGGACGTCCGCCTGGCTATCGAAGCCGGGGAGTCAGGGGAGGCTAGGCCGGCGGCCCAGGTGGTCCCCAGGGCCAGATTGCGGGCCAAGGAGCATGGACTCGACCTCGCCCAGGTCCAGGGGACCGGCCCCGACGGACGCATCGTGGTGGCCGACGTGGAGCGGGCCCTGGCGGCCCAGGGGCCGGCGCCGGCCGGTGAGGTGGCGCCTCTAAAGGGACTGCGCAAGATAATAGCGGACCGTATGATGCAGAGCGTCCGGACCATGGCCCAGGTCACGCTGGCCACGGAGGCCGACGTTACCGAGGCCGTCAAGCTCAGGGAAAGTCTGGTCTCCCAGTGGCGGACGCACCGCATCAGACCGCTGGACCTTGACCTGATCGTAAAGGCCACCGCCGCCGCGCTGAAGGAACACCCTCGCCTTAACGCCACGCTGACCGGCGACGAGATCAGGCTGCTGGAGGAGGTGAACGTGGGGATAGCCATGGCGGTGCCCGACGGCCTGATGGTGGGCGTAATCAGACAGACAGACCGGAAGGACCTGCTTTCGATAGCGAAAGAGGTCCGAGGGCTGGCGGACCGCTCTCGCAAGGGCGACCTCTCGGTTGACGACGTGACTGGGGCCAGCTTCACCATCACCTCGCTGGCCAACTACGAGGTAGACGCCTTCACGCCCATCATCGACCCGCCGCTGGTCGCCATCCTGGGGGTGGGGAGAATTGTCCAGAAGCCTGCCGTGTACAAGGGAGAAGTCGTAATCCGCTCTATGATGACACTGAGTCTGGCCTTCGATCACCGGGCGTTAGACGGCGTGCCCGCCGGCGAGTTCCTGCGTTCGCTGAAGGGATTCCTGGAAGACCCGACATGGATGAACGCCGAGAGTGGCGAAGGATAAGTCTGAACCTTGGCAACGGTAGGTATAATCGCCAATCCCGCGGCGGGCAAGGATATAAGGCGGCTCGTCGCCCAGGGCAGGTTCGTTCCCAACATCGAGAAGGTCAACATCATCAGGCGAATCCTGGCCGGGCTTGACGCGGTAGGAGTCGAGCGGGTCCTGTTGATGCCCGACTCGGCGATGCTGGGCAGAGCGGCCCTGGAGGGAAGCCACCTGGACCTGGACGTGCAAACCCTGGAGATGCCCGTGTTCAACGAGGAACGGGACTCTACACGGGCGGCGGAGCTGATGGACGGATTGGATGTCGGGTGTCTGGTGGTCCTGGGCGGCGATGGCACCAACCGGGTCGTCGCAAAGGGTTCCGGCGACGTCCCCCTGGTGCCGGTCTCGACGGGGACCAACAACGTCTTCCCCGCCATGGTGGAAGGGACCGTGGCCGGACTGGCGGCAGGGGTAGTGGCCAGGGGTCTCGTGGACCTGGAGAGGGCGACCGCGGTCTGCAAGCGGCTCGAAATCCACATGGACGGGAAGCTAAGGGACATCGCCCTGGTAGACCTGGCGGTGTCCAGCGAAAGGTTTGTCGGGGCCCGGGCCATCTGGGATATGGACACGGTTCACGAGGTTTTCCTCGTACGTGCCGAGCCCGCCAGCATCGGCCTATCGGCGATAGGCGCCCAGCTCCATCCGCTCTCACTCACGGACGGCCTCGGACTGCACGCCAGGCTGGGGCCAGGCGGAACCACGGTGGTGGCCCCAGTGGCGCCGGGAGCGGTCAAGTCGGTGGAAGTAAAGGAGTGGCGTCTTCTCCAGACCGGCGAGTCTGTGGAGGTGGGCCTGAGCCCGAGCACCATCGCGCTGGACGGCGAGCGGACCTTCAGCCTGCTACCGGGTCAGGGCGCCAGGGTTTCGGTAAGCGCACGAGGGCCGCGGCTCGTGTCCGTGGAGGCCACGTTACGCGAGGCGGCCGAGAGCGGGGTACTTGTAGGGCGCTGATCGGCTGTCATGGCCCAGGGCCATGAGTTCTTTTATCCCGCCCTTCCGCCCCCGATGGTATAAGCCCGGTTATAAAGCAAAAAGCCGTCCCGGCGTTTATTGTCATCCTGAGGAGCCCCGACCTGTCAGGGCGATGAAGGATCTGGGGTGGTATCAGTGTTCGTTCCGGTCGGTGCACCCAACCCCCTCCAGATTCTTCGCTCCGCTCAGAATGACAAAGGGGAGAGCTCAAAATGACATAATCGTGAGCCGTTACTCTACTTGAGTGAAAACCGTCCAGTGGGGAGTCTGACTGATAGTTTACATTCTGACGAGGATAGAGAAGCATGAAGTTTAACTCAAGGCGCTCGACGGTGATGGCACGCAGGGGTATGGTGGCGACCAGCCAGCCGCTGGCGGCCACGGCGGGCCTTCGAGTGCTGATGGATGGTGGCAACGCCATCGACGGCGCCGTGGCGGCCGCCGCCGCGCTGAGCGTAGTGGAGCCGGCGTCCACCGGAGCCGGCGGAGATCTTTTCGCCCTGGTCTGGGTGGACGGCGAGAAGCGGGTACGGGCGCTGAATGCCAGCGGCCGGTCGCCGGGCGCGGCCTCCCCGGAAGAGTTGCGCGGGCGAGGTCTGACCGCGGTGCCACCGGAGAGCGCCTGCGCCGTGACCGTTCCGGGGACGGTCAGCGGATGGGCGGCGTTGCTGGATGCCCACGGAACGATGCCGCTGTCGGAGGTGCTCGAGCCGGCCATCGGCTACGCCACCGACGGCTACCCGGTGTCGGAGGTGATCAGCTCTCACTGGGCCGACTCGGTCCCAAAGCTGCTGGCGCAGCCGTCGGGCAACGAGCTGCTGGTGGACGGCAGGGCGCCGAGGCCGGGTGAGGTGATGCGCCTGCCGGAGCTGGCCGGCACGCTCCGGGCCATCGCCGAGGGTGGAGCCGACGCGTTTTACAACAGTCCGCTGGCTGAGCGAACGGCCAGGTTCGTCCAGGAGCAGGGCGGCTGGCTCTCGGCCGAAGACATGGCAAATCACGGCGCAGCGTGGGTGGAGCCCATCTCTACCGATTATCGGGGGGTCACGTGCTGGCAGTGCCCGCCCAACAGCCAGGGGATCAACGCGCTGATGGCCCTGAATCTGGCCGAGGGGTTCGACATCCCGGGCATGGGATTCCAGACGGCGGATGCGTACCACCACCTGATCGAGTGCATGCGGCTGGCGCTGGCCGACGGACTGTACCAGGTAACGGACCCGGAGAGGATGCGTATCTCTGTCGAGGAACTTCTGTCCAAGAGTCACGCCAACCGGAGACGGAAGCAGATACGGTCCGACGCGGTTATGGGCCCAGTTGCATTCGGCCCGGCTTCGTCCCACGGCGACACGGTTTACATAGCCTGTGTGGACGGCGACGGCAACGCCTGCTCACTGATCAACAGTGTCTACATGGGATTTGGGACCGGCCTGGTGGTGCCGGGCACGGGCATGGCTCTCCAGAACCGGGGGGCCTCTTTCTCGCTGGACCCGGCGCATCCCAACGCCCTGGAGCCCAACAAGCTCCCGTACCACACACTGATCCCCGGCATGGCCACGAGGGGCGGAGAGCTTTGGCTGTGCTATGGTGTGATGGGCGCCATGCAGCAGGCCCAGGGGCACATGCAGGTGCTGGTAAACATGGCCGACTTCGGCCTTGATCCACAACGGGCCCTGGACGCGCCGCGGTTCAGCGTCAGGGCGGACGTCGAGGTGGCAATCGAGGACATGGTCCGCCCCGATGTTATCAGCGACCTGGAGGGCCGGGGCCACAATTTGACGGTCCGGCCACCCCACGGGATATTTTTCGGCGGGGGCCAGATCGTCGAGCGAGACGCGGATACCGGGGTCTTGAAAGGCGGGAGCGAGCCGCGTCTGGACGGATGCGCCCTGGGATGGTAGAGTCTGGCGCAACACAGGGAAGGAAGCTCGATCCATCAACAGGAGCGCCGACGATGAGTGAGCGAAGTCCCGCGGAAGAGCTAGACCCCACAGGCACCCTGGAAAACTCCCGGGCCGAACCTCCCGACTCTGACGTTTCGTCTACACAACCATCCCCACCCGGTCGAAAACGACTGGTCTCGCTGATCGTCATTCTGCTGGTGCTGGCCGTAATAACCGCGGCGGGCGCCGTGTTCTACATATTCTTCACCGACCGGGTGTCCCACCCATCGGAAGAGACCGCGGGATTCCTGCCAGCTGAGACCCCTCTATACTTCTCTCTCAACATGCGACCGGGCGTCGGCCAGCTTCTGAGGTTCAGAGGGATTCTGTCGCGGTTCCAGGAGAACGAGAATTTCGAGGTCCAGATCGAGGAGACTCTGGACGATATCGAGAACCAGCTTGGATTCGACCTCCGGGACGATGTTTTCCCCTGGATGGGGCCGGAGCTGGCCGTAGGCGTGGTGGACTTCGGCGATTTCGACAAGGAGGTGGAGCTGGTCGGGTTCCTGGGTACCACCGACCGCGAGGCTTCCGAGGCATTCCTGCGTAAGTTCCTGGACTACCTGGAGGTCGAGCTGGGCATCGATTTCCAGGCGGGGGAGTCCGGCGGGTTCGCTACATACTCTTACACCGATCCCGAAAACCCGCCCGGCTATCATTTCGCGGTCACCGAGAGCTACATCGTGTACGCCACCAGCGAGAGCCTTCTGGACAGGACTATCGCTCGGATAGACAACCCCTCCGCTTCCCTGGCGGACGCACCCGATTTCAAGCGCGCGCGCGACTCTGTGGAGAACCCCAGGTTCGCCATGCTCTACCTGGACCTGCAGGCGATTTTCGATGAGGCGCGTCGGACCGTCGAAGGGCGTGAACTCGAGTCGCTGGACACGTTGGAAGGAAGCCTGCCGGATACGCTGGCGATCTCGGGCTCGTTCATGGAGATGGGCATTAAGGTGACGGCGTCCTACCGCACGCCCAGTGAGTCGTTCGGCATAGAGCAGGTCAACGCTCTCAGGTCGGCGGACTACCTTCCCGCCGACACGCTGGCTTTGCTGTCGACGATCGGGGTCAGGGAGGGCTGGGAGGAGGCCAAAGAGGAGATTGAGAGCATACCGGAGCTTTACGGCGAAACCATCGAGGAGATAATCCAGGATATCGAGGACGAGATCGGGATCAACATCGACCGGGACATCTTCGGGTGGATGTCCGGCGAGCTTGCGTTCGCTCTGCTACCCAGCGAGTTCAGGCTCGGAGATTACCTGGAGCCACAGGACGCGATCATCAACGTCGCCGCCATGGTGGAGTTCGACGACAGGCAGGCCGTCCAGTCGGCGCTGGACAATATAATCGACGCTCTGGAAGAGACAGGGCTGGACTTCGAACCGGCGACCATCCGAGGCGAGGATGCGATGCTGGCGGACCTGGGCGAGGACTTCGGGACCGTGGACTACGAGCCAGGGTACGTCATAGTTGACAGTTACGTTGTCATGGGCTCCACCCGAGAGACCTACGAGAAGGCAATAGACGCCAGGGACCGGTCCATTGATACTCTCAGCGAAGGACGTGAGTTCAAGCGGGTCACCGACGATCTCGAGGGCCCTCTGGACTTCCTGTTCTACGCCAACGTAGCGGGCATCGCGGACATGATCGTAGCGGCAATGACGCCGGACATGGTCGCCTCCTACGAGGAAAACGTGGAACCGATCGTCGAGCCTATCGAGGCCTTCTTCTTGGGGACCAGCATCGAGGAGGAGCGCACGACGTGGACGGCAATCCTGACGTTTGAGTAGGATGGCGCATCACAGGGGTAGTCTCGTGCACGGCGGACCAGCCAATTGGAATGCAGAGATTGAGTTTGGAGGATAACCATGACCAGCCCGGTCGATCCCAACCAGGTACGACTCACCGGAGAGAATTCGTTTATTCGACTCCTAACAGAAGAGGGCGGGCCCGAGACGACGCGGGCCAGCCACTGGCGGGTGCTGCTATCGCCGGGTGGACCGGGCCACACGCTCTTTCTGAAGAGCGACGCCACGGACGACGAGGTGCGCATCTACTCGGATAACATCGCTCTGACGCGCTGGCTCCAGGAGGAACTCGAGTCCACGATGTTCCCGGAGTTCGGCGATGAGTCGATCCCTGTGATCGACTCGGTCTTCGAGCGGTCGGGTGACGCCATTTCGTTCTGGACCGAGACGGTGGAAAGCGACGACGAGATGGTCTCTCTGACCTGGTACGACTTTGAAGAGCCCTTTATGATAAGCGTGCCCGCCGGAAGCAATCCGGACAGACCGCACGGCGCGTATAGCTGCTTCGTTCCGGCCCGGAGGGCCCAGCTTACGTTGAACGGCGTCGTGGCCGAGGGCCGGCCGTTCCCGGCGAAGATGGGCGACCGGGCCAGCAGCACGGCGTGCCTGGCATGGTCGGAGACTTGGGTGAGACCGGCCTGAGGGCATCCAGCCGAAGGACCCCCGTCCCAATCTTCCGTCGCTAGTGGGGGTAGGTACTTAGAAACTATCCCAAAACGGGAAGTGACTTACACCCACCCGCCCTCATCGGTTTTTATTCCTGGGTGCACATCCCCCAGACCCTCTGGCACAGGAGGACACCCCCTCTGCACTCCCCCCGACGAGGGTTTTGAGATAATTACTTAGCCTAAGCTACCCATACCCCACAAGTGGGGGAAGGTGTTTAGAGGCTGTCCCAAAACGAAGGTGACTTCTTCCCACCCACCCACCCACCCACCCGCAAGGGTTATTGTATCTGGGGGATTCCCCCAGGCCCCCTACCAGAGGGGGGTGACCCCCTCTGGACTCCCCCTCTTTAGGCTTTTTTATAGTCTCTTGGCCTACCCTATCGATCCCCCACAAGCGAGGAAGGGATTC
>CAZEDC010000112.1:0-48815 GCA_964510985.1 uncultured Dehalococcoidia bacterium | reverse complement strand
ATGCTGTCGAACGACCTGAATTGTGCGTTCCCCACCGAACCCAGGACTTTTGTAAGTGCGGACGTCAGCGTCGTTTTCCCGTGATCGACATGACCTATGGTACCCACATTCAGGTGTGGCTTAGTCCTGTCGAATTTCTGCTTTGCCATTGCGCTAGCCTCCTCTGGTTTGCCTGGAGCCCACAACCGGAGTTGAACCGGTGACCCCGTTCTTACCAAGAACGTGCTCTACCTCTGAGCTATGTGGGCCCAAGTATGCTCCTAGCTTTCCAATAATGTACTTCCTGGTGGAGGGGGTAGGATTCGAACCTACGTAGCCCTTCCGGGCGCCAGATTTACAGTCTGGTGGTATTAACCGCTCACCCACCCCTCCTGGACTCGATACTCCGGGATTCAGTTTAGCATAGCGATTCTTCCAGTCCAAGGGCCGCCCTTCGGTATGGGGCGGAGTTAGTCGAACTGGAATCTTCGGGGTGGTTCAAGCCCCAGAGGGGATTCGAACCCACTAACCTGCCGATTACAAGTCGGCTGCGCTACCGATTGCGCCACTGGGGCACCGGTTACTGGCCGTTAACGCGGAAGTGCCGCGGTTCGACTGGTGTCATCGCCAAAAAAAGAGGTTAGCCGCCCATCGGGCTGATCACTAACCGTCTGAACTGAATAATTCTATATTATGTCGCCCCGCCGGTCAACTGCTATACGGCCCCTTCACGACGAATTCCGTACCGGAGGGGGATGACTTCCGGCACCCGGCGCGACGGGCTTCTTGACGCCAGGTTAAGACCCCAGAAGCAATTGCCCCGCCTCGCGTTGGACGATGCGGTACACCTCCTGCAAAGGGATAGCCCGCTCCAGTGCGATGCGACGACAGACCTCGAACTCCGGTGAGACGCCGATCCTCTTTCCGTCCAGCAGCTTTACCTTAACCTCGACCCGACCGACCGACGTGTCAATCTCAACGATCTCCCTTTCCGCTTCGTACCTGGAGAGTGGGCGCACTCTGACGCCCAGAGTGGAGGTCTCTCTCATCAGGACCGCCATGGCCTGGGACTCGAGGGCCTGGGGAAGTATTGTACTCAGCATGGTGGCAGGGCGGTTCTTCTTCATCTGGATCGGCGTGAACCAGACGTCGCGGGCGCCCAACTCGAATAGACGTTCCTGAACGTATCCCAGCATCTCTCCGCTCATGTCGTCGATGTTCGTCTCGATAAGCGTCAAGTCGGTGGTCGCAGTCAGGCCAGCCTCCTGGCCCAGCCAGAGGGCGAGTGCGTTCGGGTAATGGGCGGAGTCCCTGGAGCCCAGGCCGTAGCCCACCTTCTCCAGATTTATCGCCGGCTGCCGGAAGGTCGCCAGAGTGGTCAGGATCGCCGCGCCGGTCGGGGTCACCATCTCTCCTGCGTCGGGGACATTGCCCGGTGGCGGGACCATGGGTGCGCCGGCCAGGGCAACGAGCGCGGCGGTGGCCGGCGAGGGGACGGGCAGCAGACCGTGGGCACTCTGGATTACGCCTGAGCCTGACGGTAGCGGCGACGAATACAGCCGTTCCACTCCCAGGATGTCGAGGCCGACCAGGCTTCCCACCACGTCCACCAGGGTGTCGAGTTCGCCTAATTCATGCAGGCGGGTGTCCTCCAGTGAGGTCCGGTGGACCATGGCCTCGGCCTCCGCCAGACGGTGGAATACGGCGCCGACCCGCTCGGTAATCCTGGCGGGGAGGCTGGACCGACCAACGATGTCCAGGAAGTCCTGCCATCGGCGAGGGCGTTTGGCCTCCGCGTCCAGGCCGACGGAGACCAGCGTGCCTGACACTCCACCGCGCTGTGCGGGCCTGTGTGACACGGAGACGCCCTTTACGTTCAGGGTGTCCAGCGCATCGTTAAGCTCGGCCAGCGGCACGCCAGAATCAATCAGTGCCCCGAGGATCATGTCTCCGCTGGCACCGCCGATGCAGTTAAAATAGGCGCTCTTCAGAATACCACCCCCTTAGTGTCTGATCCATAATAACGGATGAATCGGCTGTAGAAATCCCCACGACTCTGGATTCAGGCCGTGGATGTCTGAGCAGTGCGCCGATCGCCACGAGGAAAACATGTCCTGACCGCGTCCGATAGTTTGTAGACCGGAAGAGTCTGTAGTCCCCGGGGCATGTCCGGCTCGCTGGGGCCTGCTTCGGCGGCTCCGGGGACCAGGCACTGTTTCAGGCCGAGTCGGGCGATCTCGCGTAGGCGCCGGTCGAGTTGGGGGACCATCCGGATCTCTCCGCTCAGCCCCACCTCGCCCAGGGCGGCCATGTCGGCTCGAACCGGCCGGTCAAGGAAGCTGGAGGCAATGGCCAGGGCCAGTCCGAGGTCCACGGCAGGCTCGCTGACCCTCAGCCCTCCTGCGACGTTGACCACGATATCCTGGTTAGACAGGGCAATACCAACCCGCCGGGTCAGCACCGCGCAGACCAGCAGCAGGCGGCCGAAGTCGATGCCGGTGGCGACCCGTCTCGGACTTGGAAGTACAGACGGGGTCGTGAGGGCCTGGATCTCAACCAGCAACGGCCGGCTTCCCTCCTGGGTGGAGACGATAACGGATCCAACGGCGCCGTCCATGCGCTCAGCGAGAAATGCCCTGGACGGGTCCTCGACATCGAGAAGGCCATGGCCGGTCATCTCGAACACCCCGACGTCGTTGGTGGAACCAAAGCGGTTCTTAACGGTTCGAAGCAGTCTCCACGAGTTGACCGACTCCCCTTCCATGTAGAGCACGACGTCCACCATGTGCTCCAGCACACGCGGGCCCGCGATGTCGCCGGACTTGGTTACGTGCCCGCTCAAGATAACGGGAACCTGCCGGTCCTTGGCCCACTCGGTGAGCCTGCGGGTGCAGTTGCGGATCTGGGCGACACTTCCTGCTTCAGCGGACAATGCGTCGTCATACAGAGTCTGAATGGAATCGACGACTGCCAGGTCCGGCTTATGTTTCTCAAGGTTGCCAAGGACCTCTTCCAAACTTGTGGCGGGCAGAAGGTATAGGTCTTTGCCCGAGACACCCAGACGGTCGGCGCGCATTCTCACCTGGGCGGCCGACTCCTCTCCAGATACGTAAAGGATCTTGCCGTTTTGCTCCGACACATCGGCCGCCATGCGCAGGAGCAGCGTCGATTTGCCAATGCCGGGGTCTCCCGCGAGCAGTGTCAAGGAGCCCGGGACAATGCCTCCTCCCATGACCCGGTTGACCTCGTTGGAGGAGAGTTTGAGACGAGGGAGCCGCTCGGTGGAAACCTCTGAGAGCTGCTGCGCCGGCGCGGCAGAGACGCCGAGCCAGGACCTGTCATGGACCGCCTGCCGGTCTATTCGGAGCTCGGCCAACGTGTTCCACTGGCGGCAGGCCGGGCACCGCCCCTCCCATTTGGGGCTCTCGTTGCCACAGGCGTCGCAAACGAATACGGTCTTGGCTTTCGGTTTGGCCATGCGGTCCGGCGACTCCCCGGAGTTACTTTTATGGGGCGCGGTCCAGGGCCCATTCTATCAGAGGTGCAGTCGGAACAGAATCGGACCGTTTGGAGCGTACCGACTTCCGAGAAAAGAAATGGCCTGGAGGCTTCGAAGCTCTCCAGGCCATTGTGAGTTACGGTGTGCCGGCGCTTTAAGCTGTCGTTGCGGGCACGAGTGACCGGACCTTTACGACGATCTCGTCTTCCTCCACCTCTATGACAGCCGTGTCCGCCGGATTGAGAGTGCCGCCCAGAATGGCGTCTGACAACCGGTCCTCCAAGTTGTCCTGTATCACCCTGCGGAGTGGTCTTGCTCCGAACTGCGGATCATAGCCCTTCTCCGCCAGCCAGTCTTTGGCCTCCTGGGTCACTTCCAGCCCGATGCCCTTTTCGATGAGGCTCGACGACACGTCGATGAGCATCAGCTCGACGATCTGCTGCATATGCTCACGGGACAGTGGGTGGAATACGACCGTACCGTCGATGCGATTCAGGAACTCGGGCCTGAAGAAGCGTTTGACCTCGTCCAGCACGTTCCCCTTCATACGCTCGTAGGCCTGCTGGTCGCTCTGAGCGTTCTCACCCCTGGCCGCGAAGCCGATGCTCCGGTCCTGCCTGATCAGGTCTGAACCGATGTTGCTGGTCATTACGAGAATGGTGTTCCTGAAGTCAACCCGGCGTCCTTTGGCATCGGTGAGGTGACCGTCGTCGAAGATCTGAAGCAGGATGTTGAATACCTCCGGATGTGCCTTTTCGATCTCGTCCAGGAGGATCACGCAGTAGGACTTGCGCCTGACGGCTTCGGTGAGCTGGCCGCCTTCGTCGTAGCCTATGTATCCGGGAGGCGCACCTACGAGCCGGGCCACCGAGTGGCGCTCCATAAACTCGGACATGTCGATCCTGATCATGGCGTCTTCGCTGCCGAACATGAACTCGGCCAGCTTCTGGACCAGGTAGGTCTTGCCAACGCCCGTGGGGCCCAGGGACATGAATATTCCGGTGGGACGCTTAGGATTCTTGAGACCGGCCCGGGCCCTGCGAACGGCCTTGGAAACCATGGTGATGGCCTCTTCCTGGCCGATAACCTTTTCGTGCAGGACCTGCTCCATGTTGGCGAGTCGTTCGCTCTCCTCGATGGCGAGGCGGGTGACGGGTATACCCGTCCACATACTCACCACTTCGGCGATCTGTTCCTCGTCCACCACGGGCTTGGCGTCACCTTTCTCCTCTTTCCAGTCTTTCTCCAGGGCGCTCAGCTTCTCTGACAGGGCGGTCTCGCGGTCGCGAAGCTCGGCGGCGTATTCGTACTGACGAGACGATATTGCCTCGTCCTTTTCCTTACGAACACTTTCGAGCAACTTCATTGCCTCTTTGACGGAGAGAGGCGCCGTGCTGTAGCTGATCCGCACTTTGGAGGCCGCCTCGTCGATGAGGTCGATGGCCTTGTCTGGTAGGAACCGGTCGGCGACAAAGCGTGCCGCCATATTGGCGGCCGCCGTAAGGGCCTCGTCGTTGATCTCGAGCTCATGGTGCTCTTCGTAGCGGCTCTTGATGCCCCTGAGTATCTCGATGGTCTCCTCGACCGTGGGCTCCTCAACCTTGACGGGCTGGAACCGGCGCTCCAGCGCCGGGTCGCGCTCGAAGTATTTACGGTAGTCGTCCATGGTTGTGGCGCCGATGGTCTGTAGCTCGCCCCTGGCCAGGGGCGGCTTCAGTATGTTGGCCGCATCGACCGCCCCTTCCGCGGCGCCGGCGCCGACCATAGTGTGTATCTCGTCTATGAACAGCACACAGTTGCCCGCGTTGCGGATCTCCTCGATGACCTTCTTGAGGCGTTCCTCGAACTCTCCGCGGTATTTGGTGCCGGCCACCAGTGCGCCCATGTCGAGCGTAACGAGCCGCCTTCCCTGAAGGGTACTCGGCACGTCGTTGTTGGCTATTCGCTGGGCGAGACCCTCGACGATGGCCGTCTTGCCGACGCCGGGTTCGCCTATCAGTACGGGGTTGTTTTTGGTGCGCCGGCTCAGGATCTGGGTGACCCGCTGTATTTCCTGCTCCCTCCCCACTGTCGGGTCCAGCTTACCCACGCGGGCGGCCGCGGTCAGGTCGATGCCGAGCTGGTCGAGCGTAGGGGTCTTGGTGGTGGACCTGGGTCCACCGGTCCCACCCTGGGTCTGCTGGACCGTCTGGGTAAGGATGCGGCTGGTCTCTCCACGTACCTTGTCGAGGTTGACTCCCAGGCTCTCCAGAACCCCGGCGGCCACGCCCTCGCCCTCCCGCATCAGGCCGATGAGAAGGTGTTCGGTACCGATGTAATGGTGGTTTAGGCGCCTGGCCTCATCCACTGCAAGCTCGATGACCTTTTTGGCGCGGGGGGTAAGGCCGATCTCGCCGGGAGCGGTACGCTCGCCCTTTCCGATGATGAACTCAACGGCGGACCTCACCTTATTCAACTCGACGCCGAGGTTCGCAAGCACCTTGGCGGCAACTCCGTCCGTCTCCCGGACAAGCCCGAGCAGAATGTGTTCCGTACCTATGTAGTTATGATTAAAGCGCTGCGCCTCTTCTTGCGCCAGCGACAGGACTCTGCGAGCCATCTCCGAAAATTTTTCAAATCTACTGGCCATTTGAAAATAACTCCTGACAGCATTAGGGGGGCCAGAGTAGAGTGCGGGCTAAAGCTCCTGCACTGCCTGTTTTAGACTAAGCCCCAGCCGTCGGCGTTCCGGTTCAATCCTGAGAATCTTCAGCTTGACCGTGTCGCCTTCCCGCACGACCTCTCTGGGGTGGTTGATCATATGGTCGGTCAGTTCCGATATGTGTATCAGCCCTTCCACAGATCCCTCGTCTCCTTCGACACGGGCGAAAGCACCGAAGTTTGTCAGTTTTGTAACCGTGGCATCGATGATGTCGCCGACGCTGTGTCGGTCGTTGATCGAATCCCAGGGCTCGGGCTGCAATCGCCTCAAGCTCAGGGCGATTTTCTTGTTTTCCGCATCGACCCTCAGCACGTATACGTCCAGCTCTTGTCCAACCTGCACGATCTCTTCCGGCGTGTTTACCGGATCCCAAGAGAGTTCAGAGATGTGAATGAGTCCGTCGGCGCCACCCAGGTCGACAAAGGCACCAAAGCTGCTGATACCTGTGACGCGTCCATGCCGGACCTCGCCCTCGTTGAGTTCCAGAATCAGCCTTGCCTTTTGCTCTTCCCGCTTTTCTTGGACGGCCTGACGCTCGGAGAAGATCGCCCGGTTTCTTCCCCGGTTGACCTCCAGCACCTTCAGTGTCAGGATTTTCCCGATATCTTCGGACCTGGGGTCTCGTTCTTCCGACTCCTGCAGGGGTTTACCGTCCTCCTCCTGCACCGGTTTGCCTTCCTCAGCGCCATGCTCGACTCCATCCGATCTCAGATCGCTCTCGGCGGCGTCGGTAGTCTGGGCAGGCTCGACGACGTCTTTGGGCTCTTGCGTCTCTCGGAAGTGGGCCCTTGAGACACTGACCAGTTGGGACATGGGAACAAACCCCTGGACGCCCTCTGCCTCGACTATCGCGCCGCCCCGGTTGAAGCCGATAATGGTTCCCTCGATGCTGGTCTTGTCTTCCATGATTTTCTCGAGAGAGTGCCAGCCTTGCTCACCAACCGCCTTGTCGATGGAGAGAATTGCCCCCTGGTCGGCGGTCTCGTTCCGAACGACGAAGGTCACGACCGGATCGCCGACCTTGAGGTTTTCCATGTCCTCGGGACTCAGCGTCCTCATCTCACCCGGCGGGACCACGCCCTCGGCCTTGTGACCGATGTTAACGAAAATCCCATCGGGATCTGCTCGCATCACTAGCCCCTCGACAACATCTCCGCGCCTTAAGGGCTTTACGGGCGCGACAGAGTCGAGAAGTTCGGCCATGTCATATATGGGGGTTGTGTCTTGGACGGGAGAAGTCATTTTATTGTTTTATCCCATGTAATCGGCATGTATCTATTATAAGGATTACCGTCGGACGGTGTAAAGGCACCGGGGCTGGCAGAGGATAGACTATCGAGGAGGAAGGATAGGGGAATCGTGTTCATCGTGGGGGAGGTGGTCGGTGCTCGATACTCCTTGTCGCCGCGATTGTGAAGATTGTAACACAACGGATACTCGTTTCACAGGCGTCCCGGTGCAGGAATTTGGGCGTGTCTGAAGCTCCTGGCGTGAAAGGGTACTACCAACACGGCCACCGATTCAAGCCCACGGTAGACCTTAATTCGGACTTCTCGGGCCGGTGTGGAAAAAGAAAAGCCCCCTGGCAATGACCTATTTTCCCACCCCGTTGCCAGAGCAGTATCGTGAGCGCTGAGGCGTTTCACTGCCGTGTTCGGGATGGGAACGGGTGGGTCCGCCTCGCCTAAATCACCAGAGGACGATTTCACTTTGTTAACGCGGGCTCGTCAGACTATCGACGCCATCGGAGCCAACTCTCGCAAAGAAAGTATAGCGCCCGGGAAATGTGTCTGTCAATCGGCCTCGACCGGCCTCCATGGCGGGATTCCCAGGTCAGGCTTTGACTGGATTCCAGGTGCGCCCCGGGATCTGTCAACCGGCTACCGTGCGGTTTCAGGATCGCTGCCGGGGGGTTTTGACTTGTGACGGCATTGGCGCTAGCCTAAGTTCGATAATCCAAATCCGATATGGTAGCCGTCCCCGGTTGTGGCCCAGCGCGCAGAGTATCATGGATAAATCGCCGATTATAAATGTCCAGGACCTGACCAAACGCTACGGGCCACTCCTGGCCGTTGACCGGGTCTCGTTCTCTGTCCACCGGGAAGAGGTGTTCGGGATTTTGGGGCCCAACGGCGCCGGGAAGACCACCACCGTCGAGATACTCGAGGGGATGCGCACACCGGACTCGGGCTCGGCCACGGTAAATGGCGCCGACGTGACCCGGGAACCACAGGCCGTGAAGGCCTTGATAGGCGTCCAGCTCCAGGCCTCCGCCTTTTTCGACGGGCTAAACCTGGCAGAGATTCTGCATGTATTCGGCAGCCTGTACAGGACCAAGGTGAATCCCGGCTCGCTCCTGGACCGGGTTGAGATGGGCGAGAGGGCCAGGTCACAGTACAAAGACCTCTCAGGCGGCCAGAAGCAGCGATTCTCAATAGCTGTGGCCCTGGTCAATGATCCGGTGCTGCTCTTCCTGGACGAGCCGACGACCGGACTGGACCCGCAAGCCCGCCGGCACATGTGGGAGCTTATCTCGCGTCTCCAAACCGAGGGAAAGACCATCGTTCTGACGACTCACTACATGGAAGAGGCCGAGGCGCTGTGTAACCGGGTGGCCATCATGGACGAGGGACACATTATCGCGCTGGACTCTCCAGCCGCCCTTGTTAGCGAGCTGTTGGAGAAGGGCTTCCACAGGCCGCAGCCAGTCCAGGCCGGGACTTTAGAGGATGTCTTCCTGGACCTTACCGGGAAACAGCTCAGAGAGGATTAAAGGTCATCTCAGACCGGTTGGAAATCTCGCGCGGGCACATCGGACTGACGGTGTCACATCTATATACCATCGGTCCTTTCAGTGGGGACTTGGACTAGATGAGACCCACGATAGCACTGACACTGGCCTCGTTGAAGATGTTCTACCGGAACCGGCAGGCCGTCTTCTTTTCACTTTTTCTCCCCTTCCTGATCATGGGGATTTTCGGGATCCTGAATTTCGACTCCTTTTCCGACATCAAGGTGGGGGTCGTCGATGAGGCCGAAAACGGCCTCTCGTCGGACCTTATCCAGGCGCTAGGAAACACGGACGTGCTGGATGTCACCTTGGGGGCCAGAGCGGAGCAGGTCGAAGCATTAGAGGAAGGGGACCTGGACCTGCTGATCATCCTGCCCGAGGCAATTGGCAAACCATTGCGGCCTATCGTCATAGAGGGCCTATACAATGCCAACAGGCCTCAGGAAGCCGAGGTGGCGGAGACGGTGTTGGCCCGGATGCTGGACGACCTCACCTTCTCCATAACCGGCGAATCGCGGCTGTTCCGACTGGAGACCCAGGAGGTAAAGAGCAGGGAGTTCGAGTACGTGGACTTTCTGGTACCCGGAATAATCGCGATGTCGATCATGCAGATCGGGCTGTTCAGCGTGACGTTCTCCGTGATCCGGTACCGGGCCCAGGGGGTCCTGCGCCGGTTGATGGCGGCGCCTATCCATCCGGCGCATTTCCTGGCCGGCCAGGTGATAACACGACTGACCGTGTCGGTTTTCCAGACCCTGGTCTTGCTGGTGACCGGAATTATCCTGCTGGGCATCAACGTCCACGGCAGCTACGCGACACTTATCCTGCTCGCGATCATCGGCGGCGGGCTGTTCATCAGCATGGGATACGCCATATCGGGTTTCGCAAGGACCGAGGAGTCGGCCGCGCCGATCACGAACCTCATCGCGATGCCGATGATGTTCCTCAGCGGGGTGTTTTTCTCCAGGGATAACCTGCCGGCGTTCCTGGAAACTGTGACCGAATACTTCCCGCTAACCTATCTTGCCGACAGCATGCGCGAGGTGACTGCCGAGGGGGCCGGGTTGGTCGATATCTGGGGTGACCTGCTGGGACTCAGTGTGTGGCTGGTCACCAGCTTCGTCATCGCCACCCGAGTCTTCAAGTGGGAGTAGAGGCAACAACCGGACTCAAGGGCTCATCGCCCAGGTCGATCATCACATCGGTTCTGTCTCGGCAACCACCACCGTGTCGTGCCATGCTAACCCTATATGGGACTCGGTCCATAACCAGATTATGTACCTTTTTTTGATAATATTCTGAGTGTATCTTGAATACGGTGCCGTGCTCGAAGCCCTCCCGAGGAACGTCGATCCGCTTGACTCCGGCGGTGTGGGCTGATAGCATTACTTCTTAATTAATATTTAGTAGTTGCATAAAAAGCATTTCTATTTGGAGGTACCCGAGTGGCGACCACCCGAATTATCGAAGTAACTTCGCTGGCTGCAGAGAAACTGGAGGAGGTGGTCAAGGACCAGGGCGGCGAGGGCTCCATGCTACGGGTGATGGTTATGCCGGGGCCCAACGGCGGGATGCAATACGTGTTGGGCGTCGAGAAAGAGCCCCAGGATGGGGACCTCGTAATCGACACCGAGACGATCCAGGTCCTGGTAGATTCGGAGAGCGCCCCGTTGGTTGAGGGCTCTCAGATCGACTACGTGGACGGCCTGATGCGCAGCGGTTTCGTCATCAGCAATCCCAATTTCCAGGGCGGCGGTGGCGGCTGCGCATGTGGCGGCCATGGAGGTGGTCACGGAGGCGGTGGCGGTTGCGCATGCGGCGGTCACGGCGGTGGTGGTGGCGATAGCGGTCACGGCGGCGGTGGTGGCTGCGCATGCGGCGGCCACTAGTCGGCATTCGGCCCTAGAGTAAATGCAGAATCGGGGCGGGACGAGACAATTCGTCCCGCCCTTTTTATTTCTCCCGGGACTGTTCAGCCTGTTTCCGAACGTGATTGTCGCGGGTAGCGGTGACCCGTACTGATTCGCCGGGTCAAACCTCTATATGCTAAGCTTCGTACAATCGGGTAGACAGTTATTATCGAAATCTGTTATGTATGTCGGAAGCCAGCCGGTGCGGTGGAAGGCGGCAGGAGGTTTGAGTTGGAACGTATTTCAATAATAGGGATGGGGCCCATAGGGACGTCTATCGGTCTCGCATTAAAGCGCGCCAGTATGCCGGATACGGAGATCGTGGGGTCGTCGAGAGACCGGGACTCCCTGACGGCGGCGTCGAAGATGGGTGCGGTGGACTCGACCACGGCCAGTCTAAGGTCCGCCATGGACGGCGCGCAACTGGTGATCCTGGATATGCCGACAACCGAGATCAAGGACCTGCTGGAGGTGGTTGGCCCCGTATTTGACGACGGCTGCATCGTTACGGACACAGCTCCGACAAAGCTCTCGGTCCTGGAGTGGGCGGAAGAGTACCTGCCAAAGGGGGTAGATTTCATCGGCGGCCATCCCCTGCCCAAGAAGCCTGTTCAGGGCCCGGATGACGCGGATGCCTCGCTGTTCGAGGGGGCCGAATATTGTGTGATACCCTCGAAATCGGCAGGACAAGGGTCGGTCAGTACGGTCGTCAACTTGGTGGAGAAATTGGGCGCGAAACCGCTATTCCTTGATCCCCGCGAACACGACAGCTATGCGGCAGCCATGACGAACCTGCCGCTGGTCCTGTCGTCCGCATTCGTGACGGTGACATCTGGGAGCAGCTCCTGGCGGGAGATGTCCCGACTGGCGGCGTCGGAGTTCGCGGGATACTCCAGCCTGGCCGCCAACGACCCGGCGGACAACGAGGCAGCCTGCCTGGCCAACCCGGAGGCTCTGGTCCACTGGCTGGACCAGATGATCACTGAACTCTACTCCTACCGGAACCAGATTAAGGAACAGAGCGAGGACCTGCTGGAGCCGTTCGTGAGGGCTTGGGAGGCCCGCGCTCGGTGGGAGAACGACGCGGTGGTAGACAGTGCCCAACCTACGCTTCCCACGGCCGGCGAGTCCATGGCGACGGCCCTGGTCGGAGGACGTTTAGTTGAGCGCTACAGGCAGATGACCGGCGGCGATAAGAAACAGAAGCAAAACTGGAAGTACCTCGGAAAACGGTAGGGCTCAGCGATGAGACAGGTTATAAGCTCACCCGACCGTATTGAGGGAGTCGCGGTGCCGCCCGGCGATAAGTCGATCTCGCACCGTGCCCTTCTGTTGAATTCCATCGCCCAGGGGACCGCCCACGTCTCGAACATCTGCGTCGGTGACGACCGCATCTCGATGCTGCGCTGCCTCAGGAGCCTCGGCGTCCACATACTGAGGCACCACAACTGCCATGTCTGCGGGGCCGAGGAGTGCTTCACGGTGGACGGTCATGGCCCCGATGGGCTGAGCGAGCCGGCCACCGTTTTGAACTCCGGAAACAGCGGCACCACGATGCGGCTGGTTTCCGGACTGCTGGCGGCACAGCCCTTCTTCAGTGTCATCTCAGGAGACCATTCCCTTCGCGAGCGGCCAATGGACCGCATCGTCCGGCCCCTGGCCCAGATGGGAGCGACGATTATCGGCCGGTCCCAAGATACGCTGGCCCCGCTGGCAATTCACGGCGGGAACCTGCGCGGCATCGATTACAAACTGCCCGTCGCCAGCGCTCAGGTCAAGTCCTGCATCCTCATCGCCGGATTACACGCCGACGGAGAGACCACGATCCACCAGCCCGCGGCCACCCGCGACCACACCACCCGACTAATGGAGGCCATGGGCGCCGACATCCGGGTGGACGGGCTCAGCATCACGGTCCGCCGGTCCAGGCTAAAGTCGAAAGATGTCCGCGTACCGGGGGACATAAGCGGCGCCGCGTCCTGGCTGGTGGCGGGGTGCTGCCACCCCAATGCGCGCATCCGGGTGGAAGGCGTCGGTATCAATCCGTTGCGGACCGGGGTACTGGACGCCCTGAAGGCCATGGGCGGCCGAATAACGATGGAGAACGTCCACGAAGATGGGGGCGAGTCCTCGGCCGATCTTGTCGCAGAGACAAGTGAACTGGTGGGAACGGAGATAAGCGGAGACCTGATCCCGCGCGTCATCGACGAGCTGCCGGTCCTTGCCCTGGCCGCCTGCTTCGCCAAAGGCACCACAGTGATCAAGGAGGCCCAGGAGCTGCGGGTCAAGGAGTCGGACCGCATCCTTGCCACGGTGAATGGCCTGACGCGAATGGGCGCCAATATCGAGGAGCGCCCCGACGGGATGGTCATCCAGGGGGGCCGCCAGCTAAACGGCACCGAGTGCCAGAGCTTCGGAGACCACCGCATCGCCATGGCCATGGGTATCGCCGGGCTGCTGGCCCGGGGCATCACCGCCGTGGTCGGCGCCGAGGCCGCCGATGTCTCGTACCCTTCTTTCTGGGACACCCTGAGTGAGTTTGAGAGCCCGAGGACGAGTCTTTGAGTTCCTCCTCCCCATCCGAGGCGGCGAATCCACTGCTGGTGGTGCTGTCCGGACCCTCGGGGGTCGGCAAGGACGCAGTCCTGGCCAGGTTGAGGGAGCTTATGCGAGCGGAGGACGACCCCTGGCACATCACGGTAACCGCCACCACCCGCCCCCAGCGCCCCAACGAGCATGACGGGGTTGACTACATCTTCGTTACCGAAGAGACCTTCCGCCGCATGATCGATCGGGACGAACTACTGGAGTACGCTGAGGTGTACGGAAACCTCTATGGAGTCCCCAAAGAACAGGTGGAACAGGCCCTGGACCGTGGACGAGATGTGATCATCAAAGCAGACGTTCAGGGAGCCGCCACTATCAAGAAGATCGCCCCGGAGGCGGTCTTCGTTTTTCTGGCCCCGCCGAACATGGAGGAGCTGGCCTCCCGGCTACGCCTGCGAATGACGGAATCTCCGGGGGCTTTGAAACTCAGGCTCGAGACCGCGCAGAACGAGATGGCGGAGGTCCCCAAGTTCGATCACACGGTCGTCAATCACAACGGACGGCTTGACGAGGCCGTCAGGGAGATAAGGGAACTGGTGGAGAGGGAGCGGCGACGACGGTCCGCCCGCAGGGTTTCGCACTTCAACCCACCTACCCGTCCTTAACGGTAGCTATCCCGAACTCGTCCCAGACGTGTCGGGGCGGCCGGGGAATCCCTGACAAAAACCCCGATAGGTCAGAGTCCGGACTCCGTATCAGAGCACACCCTCAGATAGCCCGAAGCTCTCGGATCAGTTCACGCAGAGGCCCATCGTCCGGTGGGGCTGGTTCGGGTAAGGTCAGGGAAACGGTCGTGGCATAGGAAGCGTGCCGGGCCCTGACCTGGTCGGCGATCTCGTCGAAGGTGCCTATAACCGCAAACGCGTCCAGCATCTCGTCGGTGATCTGGGATGCCATCCTGGACCATTCACCGTCGATCGACATACGGTACAGCGTCTCAGCCGTGTCTCCCCAGCCGTGGCAGTGCATCACGGGTGCGTAGACCCTGGTCGAAGCATAGTGGGCTATGGCGCCCCGGGTCTCGTTTCTGGCGGCCTCCAGCTCCTCCTCGGTGCTCCTGGCCACGATGAATCCGCCTGCTCCAATGTCCAGGTCCGAGAGCGCCCGGCCCGATCTGGCGACGCCCTTTTCCAGATTGGGCAGGACCACCTCCTCGGTGTACTTTGGCGTGTTGAAAGGGTGGAGGAGCACACCCTCGCAGACCTCGCCCGCCACCTGAAGCATCCCCGGGTTGACCGCGGCCAGATAGATCTTGACGTCGGGGCGCCCAATAGGGCCGGGGTTGAAGAACGGGGTCATCAGATTGAACCTATAATAGTCGCCTTGAAAGTCCAGCCTTGTCCCGTTCTGAAAGCAGTCCCATATGGTGCGGAGGGCCTGGATATACTCCCGCATACGTGGCACGGGAGAGACCCACTCCATACCGTACCGCCTGACCACGTGGCCCCGCACCTGACTTCCCAGACCCAGCAGAAACCTGCCGTTGGACATGGCCTGTAGGTCCCAGGCCATGTACGCCATGTCCATGGGGCTACGCACGAAGGCGAGGGCTATGGACGTCAGGAGCTGGACCCGTTCGGTGTGCTCGGCCGCCAGAACCAGCGGGGGGAAGGGGTTGTGACCGGACTCGCTGGAAGCGATCACGTCATACCCCAGCCCCTCGATACGCCCGGCGGCCATGCGAATCTCCGCCACGATCTTCGCGTTGGTTCCGGTGCCGACTTTCATGCCCGCATCCTCCCCGTACTCTGGTCTTAACGGTACCGATGGACCGGAGCCATTCTAGCAAAGCGAGGCCATCGACGCAGGCGGTAGGATATAATCCGGTCCGAGCAGGAGCAAAGATGAAAGTGAGGTCATCAACGGTGCCTGAGAGCATAGATTTATTCGAAGCGATGTATACACAGCGGGCCATCCGCCGGTTCAAACCTGACCCCGTGCCGGATGAGACGATCAGCAGGCTGATCGACGCAGCGATCCGGGCTCCCAGCGGAGCAAACCAGCAGAACTGGAAATTTATCGTCATCCGGGACCCAGCCATCAAGCAGCCCATCGGTGAGTACTACCGGCGGGCGTGGGAGGCGGCCTACGACGGGCCGACCAGCCCTTCGCCGCTCAATCCCAGGGTCAGGGCGTCCGCCGCCGAGCTGGCGGAGAACATCGCCAAGGTGCCGGTGCATATCCTTGCCTGTATCGAGCACGACGGCTCGCCCGGCACGATGTCCAGGGGCTCGTCCATCTATCCGGCCGTCCAGAACCTGCTTCTGGCCGCCCGCGGACTAGGCCTCGGAAGCGTGATCACCACGCTCCACAAGCGATTTGAGCAGGAGGTCAAGGCGCTCCTGGGAATCCCTGACAACGTGGAGACCGCCGCCCTTCTGCCCATCGGCTTCCCCGCCGACGGGGTCGGGTACGGACCAACCCGGCGGGATCCCGTAGAGCAGGTGACCTACTGGGACCGTTGGGGGTCTCAGGGCTAGTTAGGAGGCGGAATCGTTGGTGAGTTAGTGCCGGTCTTATCTGGTATACTCGCCCGCACACCACTCCGGAGATTACGAGGAGACCCATGTCGTACGAGTTCATCAAATACGAGAAGCGGGGCAAGATCGCATACGTGACGATTAACCGACCCGAGCGGTTGAATGCCATCCATCAGCCTGCCAACGTGGAGATACACCACGCCTTTTCCGATTTTCGGGACGACCCGGAGTTGTGGGTCGCAATCTTGACCGGCACGGGCGACCGGGCTTTCAGCGCGGGCAACGACCTGAAGTACACGGCGGAGCAAGGGAGGTACCGCGAGCCGGCCGGCGACAGCGCCGCCTTCGGCGGTATCACCACGGGCTTCACCTGCTGGAAACCGATCATAGCCGCAGTCAACGGGTACGCGCTGGGCGGCGGGTTGGAGCTGGCCCTGGCGTGTGACATCATCATCGCCGCCGACCATGCCCAGGTCGGTCTGCCCGAGGCGAGGGTGGGCCTGGTGGCGTCCACGGGGGTCCACCGGCTGCCACGACAGATCCCTCTCAAGCTGGCCATGGGCATGATGCTGACCGGGCGGCGGCTCTCGGCTCAGGAGGCGCACGAGATCGGGATTGTCAACGAGGTTGTGCCGCTGGCCGATCTGATGCCCACGGCCGAGAGGTGGGCCAACGAGATCCTGGAGGTGGCGCCGCTGTCGGCCCGCGCCAGCAAGCAGATGGCCATGACAGGCCTGGACTCGCCGCTGGACATCGCCCTGAGCCGGAAGTACAGCGAGTTCGAGCGGGCGCTGGTATCGGATGACTTCGTCGAGGGGCCCAAGGCATTCGCAGAGAAGCGAAAGCCGAATTGGACCGGAGCCTAGACCACACCCGGCGACTCCACGATGGTCACCCCCCCAGCCTAAACTTCCCTCTCAGGGGGTCGGGAACCAGAAAGAACGGTCACTCTGAGGGGGAAGAGATTTTTTAGTGTGTGTATCAATCCCAACTGAACATGGAGATAAAATGCCAGAGCCGAACGGGGTGACACTGCCATCGGATGTGAAACCCAGCAGGTACGAGCTCACGTTGGCGCCCAACCTTGACGATTTCACATTCCGTGGCCGCGAAACAATAGTTATCGAGGTGGCGGAGCCGACCTCTTCGATAACGCTTCACTGCATTGAGATAGCCATCCAGTCCTGCCGGCTTTTGTTAGAAAACAGTAGCGATCGGGTGCCTGTAAACACCGGGTTTGACGAGGACTCGGAGACGGTGACATTCGCCTTCGACTCCGAGCTGCCGCGAGGGAAGGCCCGGCTTGAGATCGAGTTCACCGGCGAACTCAATGACAAGCTACGCGGCTTCTACCGTAGCCATTACACCGACGTCCACGGCCAGGAGCAGTATCTCGCCACTACCCAGTTCGAGGCCACAGACGCGCGGCGGGCTTTTCCCTGTTGGGACGAGCCTTCGGTGAAGGCGACGTTCCAGGTGACTGCCGAAATACCCTCCAACCTGGTGGCGGTATCGAACATGCCGGCGGTTAGCGAGACCGAAACTCGGCCGGGGGTGAAGACCGTCCGCTTCGCCGAGACACCGGTGATGTCGACGTACCTTCTGGCGCTGGCGGTGGGCGACCTGGCCGCGGTTGAGCAGACGACTGACGACGGCACGCTGGTCCGGGTCTGGACGACCCGGGGCAAGGAGGAGCAGGGACGGTTCGCCCTGGAGACCTCGGTCAGACTGCTGGACTATTTCAACGGGTATTTTGGAATCCCCTACCCTCTGCCCAAGCTGGACCATCTGGCGATACCGGACTTCGCGGCGGGCGCGATGGAGAACTGGGGTGCGGTCACGTATCGAGAGGTGGCGCTGCTGGTGGACCCCGAGCACTCTTCGGCGCGCGTGCGGCAGGTCGTGGCGGGGATCATGGCCCACGAGATCGCCCATATGTGGTTCGGGGACCTGGTGACGATGGACTGGTGGAACGACCTCTGGCTCAACGAGAGCTTCGCGTCGTGGATGGGCGACAAGGCGGTGGACCACCTGTTCCCTGACTGGGAGATGTGGACGCAGTTCCTGATGGCGGACACCAACAGCGCGTTGAACCTGGACGGCCTTGCCAACTCCCACCCCATCGAGCAGGAGGTACGGAACCCCGCCGAGATCGGAGAGCTTTTCGACGCCATCAGCTATAGCAAAGGGGCGTCGATCATCAGGATGCTGGAGCAGTTCCTCGGGCCGGAGGTTTTCCAAGAAGGGTTGCACCAGTACCTTACCAAGCACATGTACGGGAACGCCCGAACACAGGACCTGTGGGACGCCCTGGGTGAGTCGTCGGGCCAGCCGGTGACGGCCATCATGGATACCTGGGTGAAGCAGACAGGGTACCCGGTGCTGGACGTCCAGGTCAGCCGGGACGATGAAGGCACGGAGGTCACCGTCTCTCAGGGCCGGTTTCTATACGAGGACATCGTGGGCCGAAAGCAGGCCGACGAAACTCTCTGGCAGGTGCCGGTGAGCATGCGGACGGCCAGCGACGCACAGCCGGTCACGGCTTTAATGGACAAGACCCGGCAGACCGGCCGCGTCGAGCCGGCTTCCCACGGCTCTCCCGACGAGTGGGTCAAGGTGAACCCGCTCCACACGGGGTTCTATCGGACCAAGTACCCGCCGGAGGAGCTGGCGAAGCTGACGGCGCCTATCCAGGGCCTGCTGCTTCCGCCCGCCGACAGGCTGGGCATCCAGAACGACACCTACGCGCTCAGCAGGGCCGGATACATCCCGGCCACCGATTTCCTGACCCTGGCCAAGGCCTACGACAACGAGACAGACGCCTCTGTGTGCGCCGACCTAGCGGCCAACCTGGGCAGCCTGGACGCGCTCCTGTGGGACGGGCCTTTCTCAGACGGTTTTCAAGCCCTCGCCCGGGGCATCTTCCGGCCGATCGCCCGCAGGAGTGGATGGGACGCCAGACCGGGGGAAGGCCATCTGGATGCGCTGCTTCGTAGTACCGCGCTGGCCCAGCTCGGCAGCTACGGGGACGAGGAGACCTTGGAGGAGGCCGGGAACCGGTTCACCGGCTATCTGGAGGACCGCACCAGCGTGCATCCGGACATCCGGGGCGTAGTGTTGGGCCTGGCCGCCAAAAGGGGCGACGGGTCAACCTACGACAGTATGTGGGACCTGCGCAAACGGGCTACGATGGAGGAGGAGAAGGTCCGGCTCCTGGCAGCGTTGGGCGGCTTCGAGAGGCCGGAGTTGCTGGAAGAGACGCTCCGGCGGTCCCTGTCCGACGAGGTGCGGGTGCACGAGACCATCAACGTCCTGGCGACGGTGGCGGCCAACCGGAGCGGGCGCGACCTGGCCTGGGAGTTCCTGAAGGATAACTGGGAGGAGCTCTTCAGGCGGTACGGCGAGGGCGGCTTCGGCGTGATGCGGCTGGTGTCGACCACCTCTCGGTTTACGACGCCGGAGAAGCGGGAAGACGTCGAGCGGTTCTTCAAGGACAATCCCGTGCCGGCCGCCGAGCGCACCATCCGGCAGTCGCTGGAGCGAATCAGCCTGAACATCGCGTGGCTGGAGTGCAACCGGGATGGTCTGGCCGAGTGGTTCGGGGATTAGAGGACAGCTTCGGAGGTTACTTCCCCTCGTAGCGCTCCTCTGACAGGCGCTGGGACTGCATGGCCACGTACTGGTCTTTAGTCATACGCGGCGGGCTCTTGGCCAGGACCTCTTTGGCCCTGGCCGCGCCGTCAGCCAACAGGTCGATGACCGACATGGCCAAGGCCTTGGCGGGCTTGATGACGGCCTGGTCGTAGTCCCTTATCAGGTAGTCGGTGCCGTGGCCGCTCCCTGTCGCCGCGCCGGTATAGGGATGCACCACCGGCATGATCTGGCTCAGGTCGCCCATGTCGGTGGAACCACCCCGGTTGAGATCGTTGCGATGGGTGATCACCCTGGAGTGAGGCACCAACCTGACCGCGTTCTCTCTGAAGACATCCATCAACCCCTGGTCGTTGACCAACGGAAGGTATCCGGGGATGGTAACGATGTTGACCTTTGCGCCCACAGCCAGCGCCCCCGCTCGCAAGCACCGGTCCATCCTGGCGTTGGCATCGGCGATGGCGTCGGCATCCCTGGCGCGAACGCGGCCCTCGTACCTGACGTCGGCCGGGACCGAGCTGACGGCGGTCCCGCCCCTGATCAGGATGCCGTGCAGCCGGGCGACGTCGTCGTTGCGCAGGGTCTCCCTCTGGGCGCTCAAGGCATTCAAGGCCACCATGGCAGCGTTCAGGGCGTTGACCCCTTCGTGAGGCGCTACGCCGGCGTGGGCCGCCTTGCCGAGGAAGGTTATGTACTTGACCAGGTGGCCGTTGCTGGTGCCGCCGACGGCGAAGTGGCCGTCCTGGGCCGAAGCCGATGTGTGCACCATCATGGCCATGTCGACGTCGTCGAAGGCGCCCAGCCGGATGAACTCCTGCTTGCCGGACATCAGGCCCAGGGCGCCTTCCTGATGAAGGCCCCAGCGGTACTCGACGTCGATGAACTCCTCCGCCGGCAGGGCCATCAGCGCCACGGTGCCGCTCAGGGCGTCGATTACTCTGGGAGCCGTCAGCCCCAGGGCCGCACCCAGCAGCATGCCGATCTGGCAGTGGTGGCCGCATGCGTGGGCCGCGCCGGTCTTGGGGTCGGCGTGGGGATGGCCCAGCACCTTGACCGAGTCCAGCTCTCCCATGACGGCGACGGTGGGCCCGGGTTTGCTCCCGCGCAGGTACCCTTTAATGCCGGTTAGGGCGATGCCGGACTCGTGCTTTATGCCCAACTCGCCCAGCTTCTCGCGCACCAGCTGAGAGGTCCTTTTCTCCTGGAAACCCGGTTCGGGGTTCTGGAGAACGGACTTAGCGATGTCGATAAGCCAGTCCCGGCGCCGGTCGATGGCGGCCTGGGCTTTAGCTTTCAGGTCTTCGGTGTTATCCATAAACCACGGGTAGAAGGGTATTGAGAGACCCTCTAGACCGCTCCCATTACAAAACTTAGAAACTATCTCAAAACGGGAGGTGACTTACACCCACCCACCCGCCCTCAAAGTTTTTTAATCCTGGGGGCACATCCCCCAGACCCTCTGGCAGAGGGGGACACCCCTTCAGCTACGCTCAGGGCAGGCTCTCAGGCTCCCGGCTAATCCCGACTCGTCGGGACTGCACATCACATCAATGACTCATTGTTATCCTGCTCCACGAGAGTGGATAGCTAGACTGCTATTCGGTGAAGGTCTCCTCTTGCTGCATGCCGCGCATCAACGAGAGGTAGCCCTGCTTGGTCAGCGGCGCCTTGTAATCGTCCTTGATCTCAGCGGCCCTTTTCCCTCCGTCGGCCAGCAGGTCAACCACTGTCATGGCCATGGCCTTGGCAGCGGTCAGGACGCCCAGTTCGTAGTCCTGTACCAGGTAGTCGTTCCCGTGGCTGTTGCCCGTGGCCGCTGCCACGTAGGGATGGATGACCGGCATGATCTGGGACACGTCTCCCATGTCGGTGGACCCGGTGCGGTGTCCCAGGACCGCCATGTTCTCTTCCCCCACAAGGCCGCCGGCGTTGGCCCTGTAGAGGTCCAACATGGCCTGGTCGCTGCGTATCGGCAGGTAGCCCGGAAGGGAGGTGATGGTTACGCTGCCGCCCACCGCCAGGGCGCCGGCCCTGAGGGCCCGGTCGACCTTCTCGCTGGCGGACATGAAGGCTTCGATGGTCTTGCCGCGGACGAAGGTCTCCATGCGCACGTCGGCGGGGACCGAGCTGACCGCGACACCGCCCTCGGTGATGATGGGATGGATGCGAATGGTGTCCTCGTCGCGATAGGTCTCGCGCTGGACGTGGATGGCCGACAGCGCTATCATCGCCGCGTTCAACGCGTTTATGCCCGCGTAGGGAGCGCCACCGGCATGGGCGGCTCGCCCGATAAAGCTTATGCGTTTGGCGATAATGCCGTTATTGGTGCCGCCCATTGCTATCTTTCCCTCGTCCGGGCTGCTGGATGTGTGCGTCATCATCGCCATATCCACGTCGTCGAGGGCGCCGAGACGTATGAACTCGGGCTTTCCACCCAGGAACTCGAGCTTCCCCTGCCGTCTCAGGTCGTCGCGGTATTCGATCTCGATATACTCCTCTGCGGGTACGGCGATCAACGCCACCCGGCCTGCGAGGCTCTCCAGCACTCCTGGCGCCTGAAGGCCCGCCGCCACACCCAGCATCATGCCGATCTGGCAGTGGTGGCCACAGGCATGTGCGGCGTTGGTGACAGGGTCGGCATGGGGATGTCCCAGGACTTTCAGGGAGTCGAGTTCTCCCATCACGGCCACAGTGGGGCCTGAAGCCCCGCCTTCCAACATACCTTTGAGGCCGGTGAGGGCAATGTCACCCTGGAATGGGATGCCCATCTCCCGGAATTTTTCGCCTACGAGCCGGGAAGTCTTTTCCTCGCGGAAGCCCGGTTCGGGATTGGCCAGGATGGTCTGGGCGGTCTGGATAAGCTCCCGGCCCCGCCGGTCTATCTCTTCCTGGACCGCGATTTTAAGATCGTCTTTGGTCGGCATTTCATCTCCTACCCGCGGGGGCTGCTGTCTGCACGAGCGGCGAGTTCAGTCGCGGGTACTGCGCCGCGACGTAGGCCCGCAGGCCAGCGTCATCGGCCAGATTCTAGCAGAGGAAGCCGCGGCGGGCCAGTGTTGCGAGACGGGAGCACAGGCCTCGTAACGCCTTGACCATGGGTAAAACAACATGTCTGACGCATCACTCAGCCACGTGTACTCAGGGGTTGCCAGCCGTCTAGGCGTGTGCTAAATTCACACCCACCGCGCGGCGAACACCGCATCGATTACTATGAATCCGCTCGCCTGGAGGTTCCGCACATGGCAGGCCCACATTCGGTGAAGTTCGAGCCCAATATACCCCTGATGTTGAGGGATGGGACCATAACCTACGTGGATGTGTACCGGCCCGATGAGAGTTCCAAGTTTCCGGCGCTGCTCCAACGCAGCCCTTACGACAAGAGCGGGCCGGTATCCAGGGGGCGCTTCGACGCCATCAGGGCCGCCATGAACGGCTATGCCGTCGTCATCCAGGACGTTCGGGGCCGCTACAGCTCCGACGGCGATTTCTACGCCTTCGTCAATGAGATAGACGACGGGTACGACTCGGTGGAGTGGGTCGCCGGCCAGGACTGGTGCACTGGAAAGGTGGGCATGTACGGCGGCTCTTATGTGGGGGCGACACAGTGGCTGGCGGCAAAATCGAAGCCACCGTCGCTGGCGGGCATAGCACCCGGGGTCACCTCCTCCGATTACCACGAGGGCTGGGCCTGGCAGGGCGGCGCCTTCGAGCTGGGTTTCAACCTATCCTGGGCGCTGGGGTACCTGACTGTGGCCAACTGGGACAACCTGTCCCGACGGCTCCTGCTGCCGCCCGAGCAACTGGAGCGCTTGATCGAGGCCAAAGACGACCTGACGACGGCGTACAATCACCTGCCCTTGCAAGACATGCCGCACCTGAAGGGCAACCTGGCACCCTACTACTACGACTGGCTGGCCCACCCGGAGTACGACGATTACTGGAAGAGGATTTCCATCGAGGAGTCCCACACGGAGATCACGGTCCCCGCGTTCAACTTCGGGGGCTGGTACGACATATTCCTTGGCGGGACGATCAAGAACTTCACCAGAATGAGGCAGATGGGAGCAACGGAGGAGGCGCGCCGCGGCCAGAGGCTCACCCTCGGCCCCTGGGTACACGGGAGTTCACCCACCAGCGTCTCGGGCGAGTACAACTTCGGGACCCGGTCATCCGGAGATGCGGTGGACCTACAGGGCCTTACCATGCGGTTCTACGACCACTGGCTCAAGGGCGAGGACAACGGGGTGCCGGACGAAAAGCCGATCCGCATCTTCGTGATGGGCGAAAACGTCTGGCGGTTCGAAGACGAGTGGCCGCTCCGTAGAACCGAGCAGGTTGACTACCATTTCCACAGTCGGGGAAAGGCCAACACGCTGGTCGGCGACGGCTGGCTGAGCCCGGACCCGCCTGGTGACGAACCGCCTGACGTCTATGTCTACAATCCCATCGATCCCGTGCCGACCCGAGGCGGTCAACTTTGCTGCGACATAGCGTTTCAGATCCCAGGCGCATACGACCAGACGTCCATCGAGGCGCGGCCCGACGTGCTCGTCTATAGCACACCTCCGCTAGAGCAGGACACCGAGGTGACGGGGCCCGTCACCGTGACGCTGTACGCCTCCAGCTCGGCCAGAGACACGGACTTCACGGCCAAGCTGGTTGACGCCTGCCCCTGCGGCGACGCCCGTAACCTGACCGACGCGATAATCCGCGCCCGCTACCGGAATCCCCGCCAGCCGGCCAGCCTGATCCAGCCCAACCAGGTGTACGAGTACACCATCGACCTCTGGGCCACCAGCAACCTGTTCAAGAAGGGGCACCGTATCCGCCTGGAGATATCCAGCAGCAACTTTCCCCGGTTCGACCGGAACACAAACACCGGGGAACAGATCGGGACGGACAGCAATTTTGTCTCTGCTCTTCAAACGGTGCTTCATTCGACCGAGTATCCCTCCCACATCACCCTGCCCATCGTTCCGAGGGAGTAGCGATTCCAAGCAGATGGTTATATAGAGTTTGACATCTGTCACCCTGAGCGGAGCGAAGGGTCTGGGGCCGGGGTGGACTCCCATCCCAGGCACCGACCGCCACCCACCCCCAGATACTTCGTCGCTCCGCTCCTCAGCATGACAGCGTGTTAAATCTATATTGGTTGAGCACTTAGCCGTCTTCGAGGTTGCCGGTGTCGCCCTCGGGGAGACCAAGCTCGCGTGTCTTCAACAGCCGGCGTATGACCTTTCCGTTCCGCGTCCTGGGTAGGGAGTCCACGAATTCGATCTCACGCGGCGCTATACCGGCCGAAAGCTTTTGCCGGGTGAAGCGTGTTATCTCGTCGCGCAGCTCGGGCGTGGGCTCGAACTCTTCCTTCAGGACTACGAAGGCCTTGACGATCTCCATGGCGATGGGGTCGGGTTTGCCGATGACGGCGGCGTCGGCCACGGCAGGGTGTTAGATGAGTGCTGTTTCGACCTCGAAGGGTCCAACCAGGTGCCCGGCGGTGTTGATGACGTCATCGGCGCGGCCCACGAACCAGAGATACCCGTCCTCGTCCATGCTGGCCCTGTCACCGGTGATATACCAGCCATTGCGGAACTTGGAATTGTAAGTCTCCGCGTCGTTCCAATAGGCCTGGAACATGGAGGGCCAGCCAGGACGGATGGCCAGGTTTCCGTCGTCGCCGGGCGGCAGGGGATCAAAGTCATCGTCCAGGATTCCCACCCGGATACCGGGAACCGGTCTCCCCATGGAGCCTGGATGGATGTCCATGCTCGGGTAGTTGGCGATGAGGATGGCGCCCGTCTCGGTCTGCCACCAGTTGTCGTGGAAGGGTACGCCGAAAGTGGCCTCGCCCCAGACCACGGCCTCGGGGCCCAGTGGTTCGCCGACGCTGCTCAGGTGCCTGAGGCTGGAGAGATTGTACCTCCTAGGGACCTCGCCTCCGGCCTTCATGAGCATTCGTATGGCGGTGGGCGCCGTGTACCACACGGTAACCTTGTGCTTCTGGATCTGCTCATACCAGGCGCCGGCCCTGAGGCCCCCCCTCGTAGATGAGCTGTGTGACGCCGTTGGACCAGGGGGCCAGCATCCCGTAGGAGGTCCCGGTGACCCATCCCGAGTCGGCGGTGCACCAGTAGACGTCGTCCTCGTGCAGGTCCAGGACCCATTTGCCGGTGACGTGTTGCTGAACGATCGCCCGGTGTCTGTGGACCGCGCCCTTGGGCTTACCGGTCGTGCCCGAGGTGTAGTGCATGATGGAAGAGTCGTACTGGCTAGTTGCGACAACGTCGAATTCGGGTGAGGCCTTGCCCATCTCCTCATAGTAGTTGAGGTCGGACATCTCGTGAGGGATTGGGTCCCGGTCGTTCTTGTTTACGACGACGATGTGCTGGAGGTCGAACAGCTCCGGGATGATGCCGGTTATCCGGCGACGGAGGTGGGGCTGAGTCACCAGTACCTTGGCGGCGCTGTCCTGTAAACAGTCTCGCACAGGGTCGGGGCCGAGGGCGGAGAACAGGGGACCAACGATGGCTCCAACCTTGAGGGCCCCGAAACATGCGATGTAGAGTTCGGGTAGCCGGTCCATAAGCAAAAAGACACGGTCGCCCTTCCCCACTCCGAGGCTCACCAGGACATTGGCAAACCTGTTGGTCAGGGTTTTCAGCCGGCCGAAGGTATAGGTCTCGTGTTCGCCGTTCCTGCCCTCCCAGATCATGGCAACCTTGTCCCGGCGGGTGCCATCGGCGTGGCGGTCGATAGCCTCGTGGGCCATGTTCAGGCCCCCACCGGGGAGCCAATCCAGGTCACTGTAGACATGCTCCCATTGGAAATTGGCGGAGTCTCTGGCATAGTCCAGGTTTGGCCTGACGGCCATCGAGTCCATGCTCGGTTTGACGATAGGCGAAAAAGGTGAAGCCATCCCCTCCCTTTCTATCGGGAACGCGGTACGTGGAGAGCCGATTCACCGGGGGCGAGACGAGGCGTTCTTCAGTGGTGTCCGGCGGTTATCTCAGGGCCGGATGCCAGAATGTTTCCTCTGGTCTTTCGGATCTGCGCGTAGTCCTCCAGACCCCAGCGGTAGGGTACGGCCTCTACAGCTCCAGGCGACAAGGCCATCTGGAGCAGGTGCAGTGCGTCCTCTATAACGACCCGGTGCTGGTCAGAGTTACCCGGCTCGCCCAGAGGCTGCCCGAAGGGAAAGAGGGCATAGACGACCCTGGGAGCTTTGACGGCGTCCGCCACCTGTTGATACATCATGGCGATCACAGTCGGAATCCCTTCCGCCTCGATGGCCCTGGCGATCAGTCCAACGGACCGACAGCAGACCGGTCAGGTGGACGCCAGGAACACCGCGTCAACACCCGCATCCTTGAGCCGGAGCGCCACCTCGGGCGCCGTCTCGTTCACCAGGTGTTCCGGCTCGGGTATCAGTCCCATGAAGGCGTAGTTCGTCTCCGCCAGCCGTCCGATGACGCCCTCGGCCTCCAGCTCTTTGAACCGGTCCAGTGGGAAGATGCAGTTGATGTCCTGGTTCGCCGGTACGTTGTCGTACCCCGGGTGCCAGATGTGGAAGCTTTTGGTGTCGGCATCTCGAGGTATGGTCCGGTAGCTGGTATCGCCCCGTTCGTTGTAGGGCGTCTGCCCCGGGAGCGAGACCCCGCCGGTCGTCACCAGCGCC
Source organism: uncultured Dehalococcoidia bacterium (assembly GCA_964510985.1). Classification (GTDB taxonomy): domain Bacteria; phylum Chloroflexota; class Dehalococcoidia; order Lucifugimonadales; family CAZEDC01; genus CAZEDC01. The sequence continues at coordinate 21,522 of CAZEDC010000112.1, read as the reverse complement.
ACGGTTGACTGCTCCAGTGGCTTACGAAATTCAGCCCACGGGATAGGCCCCAGTTCCGGCATCACCATGCCCTGAAACTGGAGGCCGACGGCAACGTTCTCCCAACCCTCCAGGAAGTAGGTCAGGTCGTCCCAGTCACCCTTGTACTTGCTCTCGACCGCGGCAAGAAATAGACCGTTGATGAACTCGGTGACCTGATCAGTGTAACCGAACCTTTGCAGATACTTGATTCGAGAAAATGCGGCGGTTCCGGGGTTGTTCAGAAGCTCTTTCGGGTCCATGGCATCCTCCACCGCTGTTCAAGGCTTCAGACCGTCGAGACCGAAACATTATACACAAACGGTTTGGTGTGGAGAACAAGCGTGGAGCAGGTCACGGAGCGGGTAGCCACCGATTCCTTGACCCCGATTTGGCACGACCCTATAATGACGCCACCTATGGCGTGGAGACCGTAAAGGACGGGCATCTCCCGGCGGCAAACGTGCGTATCTGGAGACCAGGCCAACTTCGTGCGACAGGATAGAGGGTTGAGCTATAACACCATAATCGTGGAAAAAGACGAGGGCGTCGGGACCATCACGCTGCACCGGCCCGACGTGCTCAACGCCATGAGCCGTGAGCTGTCTCGGGAGCTGGACGCCGCCGTGGGGGAGATGGAGGCCGACGACGAGGTGAAGGTGGTGATCCTCACAGGTGCGGGAGACCGCGCTTTTTCAGCCGGGGCCGACATCCACGAGCTGGCCCGCCTGGCCGAAGACCCAAATCCCCTTCCCCCAGACCCTAGAATCGACACCTACTCCTGGCACATCGCGGCCTGCACCAAGCCCACAATCGGGGCAATAAACGGCCTGGCCTACGGTGGAGGCGCGGTGCTGGCATCCAGTCTCGACATCAGGGTGGGGTGCGAGCGGAGCAGGTTCAGGTTCCTGGCGGCGGCGTACGGACGGGTCAACTCGACCTGGAGCCTGCCGATGCAGGTCGGCTGGCCGGTGGCCAAGGAGCTTCTATTGACCGCGCGCGTGGTGGAGGCCGAGGAGTCCCACCGAATCGGTCTCCTAAACCACCTTGTGGCATCTAAGGACCTTATCGCTAAAGCCAGGGAAATAGCCGGCCAGATCGTATCCAACGACCCTCGCATGGTCCAGGGGATCAAGGAGCTTCTGATCAAGGACGTGGGCGCGGACTGGCAGGAGATGCATGACAACGAGCTTGAGGCCAGAGAGGGAAGCCTCAAGCCGACCCCTGTGCTGGAGGGCTTCAAACCGTTCCTGGACAGAAAAGGCCGGAGGTAAATCGCATGGCAGGTATGCCAGAAACCCCATTGGAAGGAATCCGGGTGCTGGACCTGGGACGGTACCAGGCCGGTCCCCGGTGCACGCTGATGTTCGCGCGGATGGGAGCGGAGGTGATCAAGGTTGAGGCCACCACCGGAGACGAGAGCCGGAAGAACGGCCCGACGGTAAGAGGGCAGAGCGCCTACTGGGTGCAGTACAACTCCGGCAAGAAGAGCCTGGCCATCAACCTACGCACTGAAGAGGGCAAGGATGTCCTCCGAGACCTGGTAAAGGTCTCGGACATCGTTCTCCAGAACTTCCGGCCCGGCACCATCGAAACGATGGGATTCGGCTACGACGTATTGAAAGGGCTGAACCCCAAGATCGTCATGGTCAACGTCTCGGCTTACGGCCAGTACGGACCCTACCGGGACAGGGTAGGCTTCGACCCAATCGGGCAGGCCATAGGCGGGCTCATGTCTTTAACCGGGTTTCCCGACGGACCGCCTATCAGGACCTTTTTCCCGCTGATCGACAGGATCACCGCGCTGCACGCGGCCATCGGGACGCTGGCTGCGTTGAGAGAGCGGGAGATTTCCGGCCTGGGCCAGGCCATCGACGTGTGTCTGGCGGACACAGGCTTCACGGTCAACGAGATACCGATCTCGGCATACCTGGGCGACGGCACCGTAACCGAGCGAGAAGGGAACGGCGCCGGCTTGAGCAACGCCTACCAGACCTCGGACGGCTGGGTCTACCTTGCGGCCATCAACGACGCAATGTGGAAGCGCGTCTGCGAGGCGCTGGATAAACCGGAGTGGCTGGAGGACCAGAGGTTCGCCGGCCGCGCGGGCCGCACCAAACATGCGTCCGCCCTGGAATCGGAGCTTGTGGACTGGTTCACGGCGAGGACCACGAGGGAGGCCACGGACTACCTCTCCAGCTTCAGCATCCCCTGCGCGCCCATAAACGACGTGGGGCAGGCAGCTAACGATCCCCACGTGCGGGAGAGGGAGATCATGGTGGAGGTGCCGGACGCCGCCGCGGGGAGTATGTACGTCACCGGCAAGACGATCAAGTTCAGCCGGACACCCATGGTGGTGGGTTCGGCGCCCGGGGTCGGAGAGCATACCGAGGGAATCCTGAGCGGGATTCTCGGATACACGTCGGAGCGGATCCAGGCCCTCCAGGATGAGAAAGTCATCCACTGCGCGGAGCCGGCGGAGGTCTCGGGCTAGGAACCAAGGGCAGGGGGTGAGTCTGACATGATCGGCCGCCTTTTTGCGCCGCTCAAGGTCGATCTGATCTTCGACGACCGTGTCTACCGGTTGGGAGAGACCATCGACATCCGGGTCGGGCTGACCGCACGCAACAACCTGGAGGTTAGAGAGGGCGCCGTGGACCTGGTGTTCGAGGAACGGTTCACGGAGTCAGAGATAGTCATGGTTCCGAGCCCCGGTAGCTCCAGGTCCCAGATGAGAAGGTGGCTCTTTCTCAGGGGACCCGCCTCCGCTCCTTCACTCCCGATACCCAAGCAGGTCACCGAGACACGCAAGGTGAGGACCGTCCATAGCAGTGTGAGTTTCATGGACAGCCAGCGTATGAAGTGGGGAACGGTGCTCAGATGCGACACTCGTCTGAAGACCGACACCGAACCTCCAGCCACTACCGGTACCATCGGCTGGAAACTGGTGGCCACTCTAGACTTACGCGGCTCTCCGGATGTCACCGGAGAACGAACCATCCGAATCTCACCGGACTGACCCGAACTCAGACGGCGTGCGGGGGTGTATCCTGCCTGCGCAGGCTCTGTTCGCTATCGCCATGCTATAATTTAGTCCGGTACAATACACGCGCCCACGCACCGGCGCGGCCGCCCAATCGGCAACACCCGGCAAGGCCTAAAGCCCCAGTCCATACCAGAGGGAGATAGCTTAGCTATTACTTTTTGTACTGAGTCGCAGGCCCTGGCAACCGGCCCGGAGCGTGGCACATGAAGTGAGAGGAGCGAAGGACCTGAAGGTCACAGCAAGGCTGTTCGCCAGCTACAGAGAGAAAGCGGGAAAGGCCGTTGTGGAGCTGGAGCTGGCCGAGGGAGCCTCAGTTGGTTCTCTGGCCGAGGAGGTCCAGCGGCTGTTCCCCACGATTACACGGGACGCGTCCAAGCTGGTCGTAGCCGTCAACGAGGAGTACAGAGACCACGATCATATTCTCGACGACGGCGACGAGGTCGCCTTGATCCCCCCCGTCAGCGGAGGTTTTTCTCAGTAGCACATGGGCACTGGAGAGGGCCTTCGTGAACCACCGACTATGAGGAAACAGAGAGGGCAATGGAATCCCTGATACACATCACCCACGACCGACTGGACCCTGAGTCCATCACCGCCAAAGTGATTGGGGACAGCAACGGGGCCGTCGTGACGTTTCTGGGTACGACGAGGAACGTGACGAGGGACCGCAAGGTGCTGTACCTGGAGTACGAGGCCTATCGCCCCATGGCGGACAAGATGCTGGCCGAGATCGCAGCCGAGATGAAGCGCAAGTGGCCGGTGGAGGACGTGGCCATCGCCCACCGGTTGGGCCGCCTGGAGATCGGCGAGACCAGCCTTGTGGTGGCCGTTGCAGCGGGTCACAGGAAGGAAGCCTTCGCCGCCTGCCAGTACAGCGTGGACCGGATCAAGCAGATCGTCCCCATTTGGAAGAAGGAGTTCTTCGAGGGCGGTGAGGTCTGGGTCGAGAGCCCCGAGGACCGGGGCGGGGCCGACGCGGTCGAGGCCGCTTCACCATAGTGTCCTCGAAATTCGCTGCCAGCCTCAGGCGGGTCATTGCGAGCGTGTTTCAGAGACGAGACAATAGAAGCTCCCTTAACAAAGAGGCGCTCTATCCCCCCAATCCACCCTCAAGGGTTTCGATTTCTGGGAGCACATACGATTACAGAGGACCAGTGACTCCTAACCTGCCTTGTTCGCGCAGACAACCGGGTAGGAGCCGAAACTTACGTATATATGTGAAATTTTTATCGAATGCGCTGACATCTCCCGTCGGGTAAAATCCAATTGTTGGATAAAGTTCTTTTATTTAGGTAATATTACGATATCTTGCCCGTGTTCCTGTTTAGTTCCGTATTTCACAATGTTTTGGGTTGCGAGGTAGGCACTTCTCTGCTATATTACAATCGGATGGAGGGATCGCATAGTGGTCTAGTGCGGCCGCCTGCTAAGCGGTTAGGGGGCGAAATCCCCCTCATGGGTTCGAATCCCATTCCCTCCGCTGCTTGTTAGCGAAGACCTCCCCACAGAATCGAAAACATGCAAAGTTACCACATCTGGACAATCGGCTGCCAGATGAACAAAGCCGACTCCGAGCGACTCGAGAGCGCCCTGGGCCAGATGGGGCTGTCCTCCACCGGTTCCCCTGAAGACGCCGACGTCATCGTCCTGAATAGCTGCGTGGTAAGGCAAAGCGCCGAGGACAGGGTGGTCGGCATGATGACCAGCCTCAGTCCAATCAAGAGCCGTGACCCGGACAGGGTGGTCGCGCTGATGGGGTGCATGGTCGGGCCGAAGACCGCTTCACTGGCGGAACGCTTTCCCCACGCCGACGTCTACATGCGTCCCCAGGAGTACGAGCCGCTCATTGAGTTGTTGGGCGAACGTATGGGCATCGACCTCGACGGGTGTATTGGGCCATTGACCGCCAAAGCCGGCGTTACCACCCATGTCCCCATCATCCATGGGTGTGACAAGTTCTGCACGTTTTGCATCATCCCGTACCGGCGCGGCCGGGAGGTCTGCCGCCCGGTAGAAGACATCGTGCGGGAAGTTCGGATGCTGGTGGAGCGTGGGGTCAAAGAGGTCACGCTACTGGGGCAGAATGTCGACTCCTACGGACACGACCTTCCGGGCCCTCCGGACCTGGGCGACCTTCTGGAAGCGGTAAACGGAGTGGATGGACTGGAGAGGATCCGGTTTCTCACATCCCATCCCAACGACATGAGCGACCATATCATCGATGCGGTCGCCGGTCTGGACAAGGTCTGCGAGCACATCAACCTGCCTTTCCAGGCCGGAGACGACGAGATACTGGCCAGGATGCGGCGGGGATACACTAATGAAGATTACCGGGTCTTGGTCGAAAAGATCCGAGACCGAATACCCAACGTTACACTGAGCACGGACCTGATCGTGGGCTTCTGCGGCGAGACGGATTCGCAATTCCAGCGGACCGTCGACATGGTCGGGGAAATCGGGTTCAGCAAGGTCCACGCCGCTGCTTACTCCAACCGGCCCGAGACCATCGCCGACCGCACCATGAAGGACGACGTACCACAGACCGAAAAGAAGTCCAGGCTCAAGGTAATCGAAGAACTCCAGGAGCGGATCGTAACCGAGAGCAACGCCAGACTTCAGGGGCTAACTGTCGAGGTGCTTTTCGAGGGCCGGAAGCGGGGCAAATGGTACGGCCGCAACAGGAACGATAAGCTGGTATTCGTAGAGGACGTGGAAGACCATACGGGTGAGGTGGTAAAGGTAAGAGTCGAGCGGACCGGACCCTGGTCTCTGCAGGGGGCATTCGCTTACGAGGCGATTTCCGCCCGAAACGGTCACATCAGGATATCAACCAAGCTCAATCCTTCGAGGAGTCCCGCCCAATGGTAGTCAACCTTAGGGAACCGATGGTCCCAATCACCGAGATTGAGCGGTCGGCTTTCTGCCAGACCGACAAAGACCTGAAGTCCAAGACCCTGGAAGAGGAGTTCAACAAAGGAGTCCGGTGGCAGAAGCTGCCCATAAGCTATATGCGGACCAGCCCCGAGGAGTTGGACACCCGCATTACCGAAGCAAAGGCGGCCCTGGGCCAGCGGCTGTTGATTCTGGGCCACCATTACCAGCGAGACGAGGTCATCAAGCACGCCGACCTTCGCGGAGACTCCTTCAAGCTGTCCCAGTACGCCGCCTCGCAGACCAAGGCGGAGAGCATCGTCTTCTGCGGCGTTCACTTCATGGCAGAGACGGCCGACATCCTGAGCTCACAGAACCAGAGCGTCTCACTGCCCAATCTAACCGCCGGTTGCTCAATGGCAGACATGGCCCGGCTCGACGACGTCCTGGACTGCTGGGACGACCTTCAAGAGGTCCTGGGCCCCGAGGGCATGACACCCATCACCTACATGAACTCGCCGGCCAGCATCAAGGCGCAGTGCGGACGCAATGAGGGGATTGTGTGCACGTCGTCCAATGCCCCCGCGACGTTCGAGTGGGCGCTGGGCCGGCGGGAGCGTATCATTTTCCTCCCCGACCAGCACCTGGGTCGAAACACAGGCCTCAAGATGGGTATCGGGTTGGATGAGATGCTGGTCTGGAACCCGTTCAAACCTTTGGGCGGCCATACGGAGGACGAGCTACGTAGAGCCAGGCTGATACTGTGGCAGGGGCACTGTTCGGTTCACACCCGGTTTACCGTTCCCCAGATTGAGCGTGCACGGCTACAGTATCCCGACGTCAGGGTCGTGGTCCATCCGGAAACCACCATGGAGGTGGTGCAGGCGGCGGACTACAACGGGTCCACAGAGTACATTATCAAGGTAATCGACGACGCGCCGGCGGGGAGTGTCTGGGCGGTCGGCACCGAGATAAACCTGGTCAACCGGATCGCGGCGGAGAATCCCGACAAGACGGTGTTCTGCCTGGACTCGGTTGTCTGCCCCTGCTCCACCATGTACCGCATTCATCCGGCGTACGTGGCCTGGGTGCTGGAAGGTCTGGTCGAAGGGGTGGTGGTGAACCAGATTACAGTGGATGAAGAGACGGCCGGTTACGCCCGGATCGCCCTGGACCGGATGCTTTCGGCAGTCTGATTCGGCCCTTACGTCGAAGCCGGCCGCCAATCGGCGGTAGCCATCCAACTCCCAATCCACGCGATCAATCGCCCTACCCCCACTCGTCGACCATGTGACTGTGAGAGATGCCCATGGCTGAGATCACATCGGAAATCGGCTCCCTGATAGACCGCGCTCTGGCGGAGGACCTTGGTACTGGCGACCCCACAACCGACTCCCTCATAAGCCCGACGCTTACGGGCGAGGCCCACATCGCAGCTAAGGCCCAGGGGGTCCTGGCCGGTATCGACGTAGCCTTAGCAGTCATGAAGAGGGCCGATGGATCGCTGGATACCAGGGTGCTCTTACGGGACGGAACGGCCTTGAAGCCCGGCGACGTGGTTGCATCTGTTTCAGGGCCGGTGGCGTCTATCCTCAAAGCGGAGAGGACTGCGCTGAACTTCCTCATGCGACTCAGCGGGATAGCCACGGAGACCAACCGGTACGTCCAGGCCGTGGACGGTCAGGACGCTCGTATCGCGGACACACGGAAGACGACGCCGGGGCTGCGCTCGCTGGAGAAGTACGCCGTCAAGGTCGGCGGAGGCCAGAACCACCGCCAGAACCTGGGAGACGGGGTGCTTATCAAGGACAACCACATCCAGGCGCTGCGCGATCGCGGACTCACCCTGAGAGAGATTATCGAGCAAGCCCGCCGTAACGTACCTCACACCCTCAAGGTCGAGGTCGAGGTGGAAGACCTGGACGAGGTAAAAGAGGCCCTGGACGGGGGAGCCGAGATCCTGCTGCTGGACAACATGCGACCGGAGGAAATGGCCGAGGCTGTGTCCCTATCCCGAGGAAGGGCGATCACCGAGGCATCCGGTGGGATCAACCTGGAGACGGTACGATCCGTGGCGGCCACCGGAGTCGACCTGATCTCCGTGGGAGCCCTGACGCACTCGGCCCGGGCCCTGGACATGAGCCTGGACCTGGTAAGTGTTGCCGTCGCCAATAAAAAAGAATGACAACAAGCGCCAAGCCAGCTATTCTCTCGGGACTATCGGACAGACCGAGGGGTAGACCGGGCCTTTACGTGACCCCAAGCGACCCCCTGGAACAAAACCTGTTATGAAGATACCCAACGTACCCAGGACACTCGTCGGTATAGCGGTATTATCGGCGTTGCTTGTCGCCCTCGGACTGCTGGGGAGCCGTGGCGGGGCGACCTCCAGAGGAGACACCTCGCCACCCTCAATGTCCGTTAACCAAATAGCCTACGTGGATCTGGACGGCCTGCTGCACCTGGCGGATTTCGACACTGGAGAAACCCTGCAAATCTCGCCCGACGTCGGTCTTTTCACCTGGCCCACCTGGTCGCCGGACGCGCAACGGCTTGTGTTTTCGGGAGTGACCAGAGACGGCGCGAGCGGTATCAGGATCAGTCTCTTCTCATACAACACGACCCTCGACGAGCGACGGGAGTTCTACGTCGGCAATCCAGGAGTGCTGGGTCTCCTCGCGGACGGTGTCGCGCACTACCCTCAGTGGTCCCCCGACGGCAAGAAACTGGCATTCGTCACCTTTACGTCCAGAGGTATGACCCTGCTTATCGATGACCTGGACGACAATGCCGATCCCGAGTTCGTGATGGACGATGGCCCAGTGTGGAGCACCTGGTCCCCCGATTCACAGTACCTGCTGGTACATCGAGGCTTGGACCTTTTCCTCGTCAATACTCTCGAAGGGCCGGAAATCAGCAGGCTGGAAACAGGTTTCGCCCGGTACAGGGTCCCCGCGTGGAAGCCGAGAGGAGGTGCGGTGACCGTGGTGGTGGAAGACGATAGCGGCGCGCTCAGGCTATCGACGGCCGAGGTCCAATCCGACGGCCTCGGCGAGTTCCAGGCGATAGCGGATGTGACCGAGAATCCAGCGTATCTTTGGTCACCCGACGGCGAATATCTGGCTGTCGGCAGCTCCGGGGACGTGATCGTATACCAGTCGTCGATCCTTTACAGATTCCAGAGACTGACACTGCTCCCCGAGAACGGAAGCAGGGAGAGCATCGAAATTGCGGACGACGTGTTGGCCTATTTCTGGTCGCCCGATGGGACCAAGCTGGCGTATGCGACTCTCTCCGATCAGCGAGGGGCCATGCGTTGGATGCTGCTAGACACCAAGGACGGCAACCGGTGGCCGCTGGTGGACTTCGTCCCATCGAGGGACCAGCTCACAATGTTCGAGTTCTTCGACCAGTACGCCTACTCTCACTCGCTCTGGTCACCGGACAGCAAGTTCCTGGTATTTGCGGGGAGAATTGAGGAGGGTGGGGTCTCGGCGTCCCTGGTCTCACATCCCGGACACGAGGGCTCTCATATCATCGTGGTCGATACCCAGGCCAACGGCATCGCCGATCAGATAGCCGCGGGGGGCCTGGGTGTCTGGTCGCCGCGTTGAGCCCGACGGAGTCGTTACTCCGACGGTTCCGTCCGGGGCGTACTCGAAGCTCGGCCCATGCGGGGGCGTTCATGGTCGGCGGAATCCAGTAGAATGGTCACCGGACCGTTATTATGGATGGCTACGACCATGTGGGCCTGGAACCTGCCCGTCTCCACCTCCAGGCCGGACTCTCTGTATAGCTCCAGCGTCCGGTCGAAGAGCGGCTCGGCTTGCTCGGGCGGAGCGGCTTCCGAAAAGCTGGGACGTCTTCCCTTGCGGGTGTCCCCGTAGAGGGTGAACTGACTGATAATCAAAAGCCCGGCGCCAACGTCGAGGGGCGAGCGATTGAATCTGCCTTCGTCGTCGGGGAAGACCCTGAGGTTTACGGTCTTGCCCACAATGTACCGGGCGTCCTGTTCTGTGTCGGTGCGGGAGAGCCCCAGGAGGACGACCAGTCCGGCCTCAATCTGGCCAATGATCTCATCGTCGACGGTCACAGATGCCCGGGAGACCCTCTGGACAAGGGCACGCAAAGTTTAAGTGCCTTTGGGTTCAGATGAGGCGGGATTCGCAGGGGAGTTAGAGCCGGCCTTGGTGGAGGCGGGCTCACTTTTCGATTCGGCCTTGTCGTCCGTTTTTGCACCCGATCCAGAAGACTCGGTAGACTCTGATGAGGAACGTGTGCTGTTACGGCCTTTCCCGTAATCGTTGACGTACCAGCCGCTGCCTTTGAACATGACCGGCACGGCACTGATGCGGCGATGAGCGCTGTTCTGGCAGACCGGGCAGGTGGCGATCGGCTCCGAGTCGAAGCTCTGCTTCAGCTCGAAGCCGTGGCGGCATGTGTCACAAATGTATTCGTACCTTGGCAACAGGTCCTCCGGTATAGAACAAGACGTTAGCAGCCAAAACCCTCGACTGCTAACGCTCTATAAAATTTAGCACCGGACCGTTTCACTGTCAAGTTTTCGGCGTCTACGGCCCTGTAAGTGCGGTTTCCAGCCCTGTCCTCCAGGTCGCACCGGCTTCCTCCAAGCTCAGGTCAAGAAGGCCCGGTATCCGGATAGAATCTCCGCCCGTGTTCCCAAGTTCAATCCACGGAACACCCTCTGCCCGGCATAGTTGCTCCAGGCTTTCCACGTTCTCCGGCGATAGGGACACTACGATCCGCGACTGATGCTCTCCAAACAGGGCGGCATCCCACCGCCCTGTAGTGTCAAAGTTCCCCTGAAAACCCGTTTCACCGGCGATGCAGGACTCGGCCAGCGCCACGGCCAGGCCGCCGTCGGAGCAATCATGGGCAGAATTAACCAGACCCTCTGTAATGAGAAGGCGACACGCCTTCTGCACGGCCACTTCCAGCACCAGGTCGATGCTTGGCCGACCGGCCACTAGCCCATGGACCAGCTCCAGGTACTCGCTGCCCGACAGAGAGCCTGCGTCGCCAATTATCTCCGAGGCCCCCAGGAGCACGACGACGTCGCCGGGCTTATCGAACCCGATGCTGACGTGGCGGGTCACATCTTCGATCAATCCCAGGGCGCCGACCACTGCCGTGGGATACACCCCTTCACCGTGGGTCTCGTTGTAAAGGCTAACGTTGCCGGAGATAACCGGGGTGTTCAGGGCCTTACAGGCCTCGGCCATCCCTTTGATGCACTCCTCGAGCTGGTAGTAGATCTCCCGGCGCTCAGGATCGCCGAAGTTGAGGCAGTCTGTCAGGGCTATGGGCTCCGCGCCGGTGCAGGCCACGTTCCGGCAGGCCTCGGCGACGGCTATCATGCCGCCGGCCAGCGGGTCCAGATAGGTGTAACGACCGTTGCCGTCAGTGGCCAGGGCGATGCCCTTGGCCGTGTCTTTAATGCGCAGCACCGCCGCATCTCCACCCGGCGCGACAACGGTGTTTGTCTGTACCTGGTGGTCATATTGCCGATAGACCAGTTCCTTACTGGCGATGTTGGGAGACGCCAGCAGCCGCAGCAGCACCGAGCCTGGCTGTTCGTCGGGTAGCGGGACGCTGTCCAGGTCGTAGCGCTGGAGGGCGTCGAGATTCTGGGGTTTGACACCCTGGAGCCGGTACTGGGGTGGATCGGTCAGGAGAGCGATGGGAAGCTCGCCCTCACAGCTGTCTCCGTCGAATATTCTCGCCATGCCGTCGCCGGTGACCCTGCCTATGACCGTGGACTCCAGGTCCCACATGTCGAAGATAGCCTCGACCTGTTCCTCGTGACCGGCTTTGACTATGATTAGCATCCTCTCCTGGGACTCCGACAGCATCACCTCGTAAGGCTCCATACCTTCGTCGCGCCTGGTCACCTGGGCGAGATCGATCTCGAGGCCACGGCCGCCTTTAGACACGGCCTCGATGCTTGCGCTGGTCAGCCCCGCGGCTCCAAGGTCCTGGATGCCGACGAAGTGGTCGGTCCTGGCGACCTCCAGGCAGGCCTCGATAAGCACCTTCTCCAGGAACGGGTTGCCTACCTGTACGGTGGGACGCAGCTCCCTCTCCTCCTCGAAGGTCCGGGAAGCCAGGCCGGAGGCGCCGTGGATGCCGTCTCGTCCTGTGTCCGCTCCAACCAGCATCAGTATATTTCCCGGTTTACCGGCGGTCGCGCGGACCAACCCGGACTTCTGCAGGATACCGACGCACATGGCGTTGATCAGCGGGTTGCCTGAGTAGGACGGCGAGAAGAAGACCTCCCCGCCGACATCGGGGACGCCGATGCAGTTACCATAGCCCGAGATGCCGGCGACGACACCGCTGAACAGGTAGCGGTTGCGGGGCTCCGTCAGCGGGCCGAACCGCAGAGAGTTGAGCAGCGCGATGGGTCGAGCGCCCATGGCGAAAATGTCTCGCACTATCCCGCCGACGCCGGTGGCAGCGCCTTCGTAGGGCTCGATGGCCGAAGGGTGGTTGTGCGACTCGACCTTCATGACGATGGCGAGACCGTCGCCGATGTCCACCACACCGGCGTTCTCCTCGCCTGGAGCGACCATGAGCCTCTCACTGGCGCTGGGCAGCATGTGGAGCAGGGACCTGGAGTGCTTGTACCCGCAGTGTTCGCTCCACATGGAGCCGAAAAGCCCGAGTTCGAGAAAGTTGGGCTCTCGGCCCAGGCGCTCGACTATGGCCTCGTATTCGGCCTCAGAGAGGGCTAGATCGTCCAGAGCCTGTTTTGATACGGGCATCTTTCTCTACCTGTCCGTTTCTTCCTCACTAAAATCCGGTTGGACGGGATTTTTCTGGGGGTCTTTCTTTCTCGGTGTTCACCGCAGACCTGTCGATCAGCCTCTGCCCACGGCGATCAACGCAACGCCGGCGACGGCGAACATGGCCCCTACCACGGTACGCCATGTTACTTTTTCCAGTTTTTGCAAGAAGACATGGGTAAGCGCTATGGCGACCAGCGGGTACGTTCCGGCCAGCGGGGAGACGAGTACGACCGGTGCTCTACTCAACGCCAGGAACCAGAAGCTGACACCCCAGGTGGCCGAACAACCGGCCAGGGCCACGAACAGCCACGCCCTCCTGGGGGCGCCGGGGGCATCGGCAATCGCGTGCCGGTGAAATAGAACCGCCATGATCAGTGTACCAAATAACATGGAGAAGGCGGTCCCCACGACGGGCGATGCGTAGTCGTCCGTGATTTTCCGAGCGACGAGAGTGACGGCCCCATAGGAGAGGGCCGAGCCTAACGAGGCTATGTAACCCAGGGCCATTCGACTACGCACGACGCCGGTCAATCTCATCGCTGGCTGAGGATAAGGACGCCCCCTCCAACTATGAGAAGAGTGCCCAAAAGTATGGGAAGATTGATGGTCTCGCCACCAATGGTTATCGCTAGAATCATAGCGAACAGAGGTGCGGCCCCAATCAGCGGGGTGGCCCTGGATACGCCAACCATGCGCACGCCGGTGTAGTTGAGCAAGCGGCCGAGGGGGAAGTTGAGTAAGCCCGAGAGCAGGAACCATAAAAATGCCATCCCGGTGAGGGCCATTATCTCGTCGGCATGCAGCGAAAAGGCCAGTATAAAGATGATGACGCAGCCGACGATGAGGGAGACCAGGGTTCCGGTCGTGGAGCGCATATGCTGCAATCCGACCCTGGCAAAGACCGCGCTGCCGCCGAAACCCAGAGCGGCGGACAATCCAAACACGATATCCAGCATTAGAGCGGCGGTCCCGCGGAAACTGCCGCCGTCCGGGATAGAGCACCGGCGATCATGGACTCGAAAATCACCTTGCCGTCGGTACCGCCGACCAGGGTCTCACAGCACCGCTCCGGATGCGGCATCATACCCAGCACGTTCCCGCCCCGGCTAGTGATGCCTGCGATATTCCCCAGCGAGCCGTTGGGGTTAGCCGACTCGGTCAACCGGCCATCGGCGGTGGAATAGCGGAAGATCACCCGGTCTCCGGCCTCAAGCTCGGCGATGGTGTTTGGCTCGGCGAAGTAGCTGCCCTCACCGTGGGATATGGGTATCCGGAGGACCTGCCCCTCCGATCCCGTGTTGGTGAACCGGGAGGAGGCGTTCTCGACCCGGAGGTTCACCCACTGACACCGGAACTGGAGGTGGGAGTTCATCATCAGGGCACCGGGGAGGAGGCCGGCCTCGCACAGAATCTGGAACCCGTTGCAAATGCCCAGCACCAGCTTGCCTCGACGGGCGAACTCCTCGACAGCCTTCATTACCGGAGAGAACCTTGCTATGGCTCCGGCCCTCAGGTAATCGCCGTAGGAGAATCCGCCGGGGAGTATCACGCAGTCGTAGGACGAGAGGTCCGTTTCCTTGTGCCACACGTACTCGACCGGCTGGTGAAAGACATCATCCAGGACATGGTAACAGTCGGTGTCGCTCCACGTCCCAGGAAATACGATGACTCCAAATTTCACTTTATCATCCTATGCACCGGGATCGAAATTCGAGGGCGGACCCGCCCGCTATGCCTCAAGAGACCTCAACAAATCCGAGGTGATCGTGCTCACGACACGGCCTTCGGCCTTTCCTTTGACCTGCGGCATGACGCGGCCCATCACTTTGCCCATGTCGGCCGGGCCCGCCGCACCCACCTCGTCCATGGCGCTCTTGACCAGGTCGGTGATCTCTTCGGCGGACAACTGCTCGGGCATGTATTCCAGAACGATGGCGAGTTCAGACGTCTCTTTGTCGGCCAGTTCCGGACGGTTTCCCTGGGTGAAGGCCTCGATGCTGTCCCGGCGCTGCTGCGCCTGACTGCTGAGCACGCCGATAATCCCATCGTCGTCAAGCTCTTTCTGGTCGGCGATCTCCTGGTTGTGTATCGCGGAACGTATAAACCGAATAACGGAACGGCGGAGGGTATCGCCCTGTCGCATGGCGTCTTTAAGGTCGCCCTCTAACCGCTGTTTAAGTGACATACCGATGTAGCCTCCCACACTCCGGTCGATTTTTGCTCAATCCCTTGGTAGACGGCTTCGCCAGCAGGTTACCCGAGGATATCGTGACTCTCCGAGGCTACGCCTTGAGCAAGTATAGGGACGGCTAATCTGGGGTGTCAAGGCTGAACGGAAGTGTCAAAGTCTGTCCACGGCCGACCGGATCGACGCGAGACTCCTCTCCTTTCCAAGGACCGCCATGGTCTGGAACAAGGGAGGCGCCACGCGCTGTCCCGTAGTGGCCACCCGCAGCAACCCGAATAGCTGTCCCGTCTTGACGTCGAGGTCGTCGGCCATGCCTCTGAGAAGACCTTCGATGGCCGCCGAGTCAAAGGAAGGGAGCCCCGACAGTCCGTCAAGCGCCGACTGGAGAATACTCCTGGTGGTTTCGACGTCCATACCCTTCTGAACGAGCTCGGCGGTATCGTACTCGACCCGGTCCCTGAAAAAGAAAGCTACAAGTGGTGCGGCTTCTGCGAGGGTTTTTATCCTCTCCTGGATCAGGGGAGCGATATCAAGTAGATGGTCGCGGTCGGGCAGGTCGGAGAACTCCTGGGGCGGCGTGTGTCGCCAGTAATCCAGTAGAGCGTCGGCGAGTTCATCGACGCTCAACTGGCGGAGGTAGTGGCCGTTCATCCATGTGAGCTTGTCCGAACTGAACACGGCTCCGGCTTTGCCGATACGCTCCAGCGTGAAATGCTCGATGAGCTCGTCGGCGGCGAGAATCTCTGTCTTGTCGTCCAATGACCAGCCCATCAATGTCAGAAAATTCACCATGGCCTGAGGCAGGTAGCCTAGCTGACGGTACTCCAAGAGAGAGGTGGCGCCATGCCGTTTGCTCAACTTGGACTTGTCGGGGGCGAGGACGATAGGCAGGTGGGCGAATTGCGGCGGCTCCCAGCCAAGCGCCGAGTACAGTTGGAGATGGCGCGGGACGCTCGGAAGCCACTCCTCGGCCCGCATCACATGGCTGATCTCCATGTGGTGGTCGTCGATAACGTTGGCTAGGTGGTAGGTGGGAAAGCCGTCGGACTTGAGTATCACGAAGTCATCCACAAGGCGGTTTTCGAAGGAGACCTGGCCGCGCACGATGTCGTTGACCGTCGAGACCCCCTCCAGGGGCATCATGAAACGGACGACGTGCCCCGATCCGCCCGCTTCGACCTTTCTCGCTTCGGAGTCACTCAGGTTGCGGCAACGCCGGTCGTAGCCGGGAGGCTGCTTTAGCGCTGCCTGGTCCTTGCGCATCTGAGACAGCCGTTCAGGTGTGCAGTAGCAACGGTAGGCGTTGCCGTTTTCCAGCAACTGTTGAGTGACGCGATGGTAGAGATCGAGCCGCTGGGACTGATAGTAGGGCCCGTAGTCGCCATCGATGTCGGGGCCCTCGTCCCAATCGATTCCGAGCCAACGCAGGGCGTCGAGTAATGTGTCGGTGGCGCCCTCTACCTGGCGAGCCTGGTCGGTGTCTTCGATCCGAATAATAAATGAGCCCCCACTGTGTCTGGCGAACAGCCAGTTGAAGATGGCCGTTCTGATGTTGCCAACATGAGGCTCTCCAGTCGGACTCGGTGGGTATCTCACCCGGACCGCTTCTGCCATGCGCTCTCCTCTCCTGCCTGCGTATTCTAGCACGGGCTCCTGTCCCGCCAAAGCCAGGCACGGCCCAGACGCAAGATATATCGGACAGAGATGAGAAGTCACGGCGACCTGGGTAAGTTTGACTTGATAGACCGTGAATGATACTTTATCTCTATTATTCTGTGCTAAACCTTAGATTTACCTTGCAGTATTGAGAATAGGTATCATGACTCAAGTGAAGCCTTCGAGACCGGACCTGATGGCTGTCCTGGAGGATAGAGGCCACCGGACGACGGGCCCCCGGCGCAGAGTCATCGACCTCCTGGAGCGGAAGGGCGAAGGATTCAGCGCCGAGGGGGTCTGCGCCGAGCTTCTGGACGTGGGCCGCGCCACCGTCTACCGGACCATCAAGCTGATGCTGGAGGCGGGGGTGGTCTGCAAATTGGCCCTCCCCGACGGGACGTCCAAGTACAGCCTGGCCCGATTCGAGCATCACCATCACACCGTTTGTGTAGCCTGCGGGACCGTGGGAGAGTTCAGGGATGTCACCGTGGAAAGGCTCCTGCGGACTATAGGCGCGGAGATCTCCGGAGAGATCGTGGGGCACCGGATGGAGTTCTACATGGTGTGCCGGGAGTGCCTGACGGTCTCAGGTGTACCTTAAAGAGTCTAGCCGGATTTTATTCTGTTGTCTCAAAGTACTCAAAATTAGAGGGTTCCTGGTTTTATATGAGACTTTGTATCAATAACTGGCCTCAGTCCCGTCAGCCGTATGCCGCAAGTTTAGGCCTCCTCTTTCTGGCCGTCCTCTCCACCGCCTGCTCCGGCGACGGCCAGGCCGATAATGCCGCTGGGCCAAGCACTCCCGGGGTCCGGGTGGTGACTACCCTGTACCCACTGGAGTACTTCGTAATGCGGGTGGGAGGAGCGTCCGTCGAGGTGGTTAACCTGATCTCGCCCGGGGTGGAGGCCCACGACTTTGAGCCGACTCCCGGGGACATCCGCCGGATGGAATCGGCCGACCTGATCGTCTACAACGGCGTCGGATTCGAACCCTGGATAGAACGAGCCCTAACGGCGATAGGCGCCGATGGGTCGGCGGTGATCGAGGCCGGCCTCGGACTGGCCGAGGGTTCCGGCGGCGGTCCCGGCGTCCCGGACCCCCACGTCTGGCTGGACCCGCTAAAGGCAGCGGAGCAGGTCAGGAAGATACGCGACGGTCTTAGCCGGGTGGACCCCGACGGAGCGAGCGGCTACACCGACAACGCGGATTCACTTCTGGAAGAGATCGAAGCGCTGCACCAGCGCCTCAGGTCCGGACTGGCCGATTGCCGTCTGCGGCAGTTTGTAACCTCCCACGACGCATTTGGGCATCTCGCGCGGCGGTACGACCTGGGACCGGTCCCGATCTCGGGCCTGGCGCCGGAGGCGGAGCCTTCGGCGGGCGACCTGGCCAGTCTGGCCGACATCCTGGAGGAGCTGGGGGCCGGCTACGTGATGGCCGAGCCGATCGTAAGCTCGGCCCTGGCCGAGACCCTGGCCCGTGAGGTCGGAGCCGAGCTGCTTACCCTGCACCCTCTCGCATCGCTGACCGCCGGTGAGGCCGGCCGCGGAGAGGACTATTTTTCGCTGATGAACTCCAACCTGGACAACCTTCAGACCGCCCTGGAATGCGCCCGGTGACGAAAGCCAACACAGCCTCCACAGACGATGTCGGTACCTGCCTCAGATTTGAACGGGTCTGGTTCCACTACGACTCGAAACCGGCGGTGGAGGACGTCACGTTTTCCATCGGGCTCGGCGATTTCGCCGCGATTCTGGGGCCGAACGGCAGTGGCAAGACGACGCTGATAAAGTTGGCCCTGGGCCTGGAAAAACCGACGCGTGGAACTGTGACACTACTGGACCAGCAGCCGGACAGGTTCCGCGGATGGGACCAGGTGGGCTACGTCCCCCAGACGGTATCCGGAGTGGAGACACAGTTCCCGGCGACGGTGCAGGAGATCGTCGCACAGGGCCTGTATCGTGGTTTCGATCCGCTGGCCGTGCTACGACCCAACAATCAGGCAGAGTTGGCGCAGGCATTGGAGACCACCGGAATCGCCGACCTGCGCAGCCGGAGGATCTCGTCACTCTCGGTCGGACAACAGCAACGGACCCTGATTGCCAGGGCCCTGGTCCGGAAGCCCAGGCTCATGGTGCTGGACGAGCCGGTGGCCGGCGTTGACGCGGCGGGGCAGGAGCAGGTCTACGAGATGCTCAGCAGGCTCAACAAGGACACCGGCATCACCATCCTGATCATCTCGCACGATATCGGGGCCGTCCTGAGAGAGGCCACGACCGTCGCATGCATCAACCGGACACTGGTCTTTCACGGACCGCCCCACCGACTCACGCAAAAGGAAATCTCGGAGCTGTACGGACTGCCCATGGACGTGCTGCTTCACGACGTCCTCCACGAGCACAGGTAGCCATGCCATCCATCCTGGAATACGACTTCATGGTCCGCGCCCTGATCGGCGGTGCCCTCATCGGACTGATGGCACCTGCCATCGGAATGTTTCTGGTCCTGCGGCGCCTTTCGCTGATCGCCGACAGCCTGTCCCACGTCGCTCTGACCGGGGTGGCCATCGGCCTGTTGACAAATACTTTTCCACCGCTGGCGGCATTGGGCGCCACTACGATCGCGGCGATCACTATCGAGTATGTGCGGGTCCACAGGATGATGCCCGGCGACGCGGCCCTGGCGGTGGTCCTGTACAGCGCACTGGCCGTGGCTGTGGTCGTCATCAGCCTGGCCGACGGGTTCAACGTGGACCTGTTCGGCTATCTTTTCGGGAGCCTGCTGACGGTGGACTCCACCGACATCTGGCTTCTGACCGCGCTGGTCGTGGTGGTTCTGAGCTTCGTGGGTCTCTTTTACTCCGAACTCTCGCAGAGTTCGTTCGACTCAGACCTGGCGCGGACCAGCGGGGTCCGGGTCTTCACCATCAACCTCACCCTGGCCGTGCTCACCGGGGCAACTATCACGCTGTCCATGAGGGTTGTCGGCGTCTTGCTGGTGGGGGCGCTGATCGTCATCCCTGTTATGGTCAGCCTCCGGCTGGCGACGGGATTACGGATAGCGATTGCGGTGTCGATGGCGGTAGGGGTGACCAGCGCCATTGCCGGTCTGACCATCTCGTACTATGCGAACATAGCGGCGGGCGGCTCTGTAGTTCTGACCTCCGTAGGCCTCCTGATTATCACCATCGCCGGCTCGGCGACCGTGCGGTGGGTGTACAAATGGAGACTGGGTCGAACCGAGACGCCTCCCGGTACAACACGTGAGGAGTTGGCCTGAGGTGGACACCCAGTTTGTGGCCGGTGGCGAGTCCACTAAGTGGTTTTGGGTGGCACCAGGGATTCGAGGAAGGCCGTGAGTTCGGTGGGCAGTTCGGACGAGAACTCCACGTACTCCCCCGTGGCGGGGTGATGGAAACCCAGCATCCGGGCGTGCAGGAAATGCCTCTCCAGTAACGGGTGCCTCTTGCTATAAGTCAAGTCACCGGCCAGTGGATGCCCCAGCGATGCGAAGTGGACACGGACCTGGTGAGTACGACCGGTGGCTGGAGTCGCCTCAACCAGGGTGTATCCCTTGTACCGACGGACCACCTTGTAGGGGGTCGCCGCCGGGCGTCCGCCGGCCACGACCGCCATCCGCTTCCGGTTTCTTGGGTCCCGTCCGATGGGGGCCTCGATGACCGCCTGGCCGTGAGCGAGACTCCCCTGCACCAAAGCCAGGTACAGCTTGGTGAGACCGGTCTCCTTGATCTCCGCCGACAGCTTGGACTGGGCGTTCTGGTTTTTGGCGACGACCATCAAGCCGGACGTGTCCTTGTCCAGCCGGTGCACAATGCCCGGCCGAACGGTGCCGCCGATGCCCTGCAAGTCTGGACACAGGGCCAGCACCGCGTTGACCAGAGTCTCATCTCGGTGGCCGGGCCCGGGGTGGACCGTGAGTCCTGCGGGCTTGTCGACTACCAGGATGTCCCCATCCTGAAAGACGACATCCAGAGGGATGTCCTGGGGAATGAGGTGGCTTGGTATGGGCTCCGGGACCGTCAGTACGACGGACTGGCCGCCCAGGGTCTTCGAAGAAGCCTTCGCCGGAGCACCGTCCAACGTGACGTGCCCATCGGCTATCAGGCGTTGAATCCGGGACCGGGAGAGGTCGGGACACCGGTCGGTCAGAAACCTGTCCAGACGCAGCCCTGCCTCCGCGACGGCGACGGTCAGGTCTCGTTTCACCGGCCGGCGCTGTCGGTGGGCTCCCCTGACTCCGGCCCGGCATCCGTTGACGCTCTTTGATCGCTCAAAACAAGAACGCCGAACAGTACGACCATGCCAACGACTATGGAGGAGTCGGCCATGTTGAAAATGGGCCAGGGGCCCACGTCTATGAAATCCACGACGCTCCCCACCCTGAGCCTGTCGATAAGGTTGCCGACCGCGCCCCCGAGGATCATCCCGATAGCGAACCTCAGGAGGGGGTTGGGAAGGGCATGGGTCCTGTAAAAGTATATAAGGAAGCCGATGGCGACCAGCGAGGCCACGATCAGGAGCGGTGTCTGAGCGGAAAACAGGCCGAACGCCGACCCGCTGTTGGTCCCGTGAGTCAAACGAAAGAAGCCCTCGTCGGGCCAGGACTCCCCCAGGAACAGATTGGTCCGGACCAGGTATTTGGTGAACTGGTCCACGGCCAGGACTGCCGGTGCCGTCGCTAGAAGGACCCAATCTCTGTACCATGAAAACCCATTGCGAGGCG
Organism: uncultured Dehalococcoidia bacterium; assembly: GCA_964510985.1. Lineage (GTDB taxonomy): Bacteria > Chloroflexota > Dehalococcoidia > Lucifugimonadales > CAZEDC01 > CAZEDC01. Next base: position 190 of record CAZEDC010000112.1, on the reverse strand, counting down.
GCGACAGGACCGGCTCCCGGGTCATACGTTGTTCGACTTGGTCAGCCATGTTTTTAGTTGGATGCGCTGTTGCCGGTTGGAGAATCTCCCGTGACAAGGATAGCACAGGTAGCTCGGCCGATTCATGGAAACGAGCGGCTCAAATAATTAGGAAAGACAGGAATGATGCCCCCACTTTAGTCCTTATCTC
>CAZEDC010000111.1:0-10609 GCA_964510985.1 uncultured Dehalococcoidia bacterium | reverse complement strand
TATCACCGAGCTGCCTCCGGGCGAACGGGGCTATGGGGAGGGGAAAACCGAACCGACGAAGGAGAGCGTCCATGGCTAGCAGGAATCTGAACCTTCAGATTTTCCGCCACGATCCTCACAGTCCTGACTCGACTCCCAGGCTCCAGGAGTTCGACCTGGAGGAGACGCCCAGGATGACCCTTTTCACGGCACTGAACCGGCTTCGTGAGGAGCAGGACCCCAGCATCCAGTTCGACTTCGTATGCCGGTCGGCCGTATGCGGCTCCTGCGGGGTGTTGGTCAACGGGCGGCCCAGGCTGGCCTGCCGGACCCGGACCGCTGAACTCCCGGACAAGATCACGCTTTTACCCATGCCCTTCTTCCGGCTGGTGGGAGACCTATCGGTGGACACCGGGACCTGGTTCCGCGGCATGGGCCACAGGGTCCGCTCCTGGATCGAAGGCGCCGGGCCCTTTGACCCCGACGCCGAGGAGGAGCGGATGTCCGACGACAAGGCCCAGGCGATCTACGAGCTGGACCGCTGCATCGAGTGCGGCTGCTGCCTGGCTGCCTGCGGGGCCGCCCAGGTGCGGGAGAACTACGTGGGCGCGGCCGGTCTCCTCCGCATCGCCCGCTTTCTCACGGACCCACGGGACCAGCGCAGCACAGGCCAGCTTTTCGAGGTGATCGGCACCGATGACGGCGTCTTCGGCTGCATCGGGTTCCTGGCATGTCAGGACTGGTGTCCCAAGGAGCTGCCGCTGGCCACCCAGATCTCCTACCTCCGTCGCAAGCTTGCCCTGTCGAGCCTCAAGTCTCGCGACAGCGTCGCCGTACTGGCCGAGGGCTGAGGGTCACCCCTTCGACTACGCTCAGGGCAGGCTCTCAGACTCCTGGCTAATCCCGACTTGTCGGGACCGCACACCCCATTATTCAGCAGCCGCTAGGGCACGTCCATCCGTCGCAGGCGGCGGACGGTCAGCAGGACGAAGACCGCGGTCATGACGACGGCTCCCGCTATACCGGCCGGGAATCCGATTACCCGGTCGTCAAGCTCGCCGAAGGTTGTGTCGTCCAACCCGTGCAGGATGGCCAGCGTGTAGCCCCGCACGCTGAGGTACCTGATCCCTTCGAGGAACGAGCTGAGCAAGCCTTCCCACAGGAAGACGTAGACCAGTCCGAATGCCAGAGCCCGCCCGCTGATCAGGCCCAGCCACGTGAACATAGCGGCATAGGTTACGACGCCTACCAGGAGTGCGACTCCGACGGCCAGTGTCGCTTGAGCGGCCCCGTCGAGCACCAGGAGCGTAGCGCCGAATCCGCCGGTACCCAGCAGCGTCGCGCCGACGCCGCTGGCTACTACCAGGGGCGCGCATACCATTATCGACGCCGACAGCTTGGGAATCACGATGCGCCAACGGGAGATCGGCTTCAGCACCAGATAGCCCAGCGTGCGGTCCTCCAACTCGTTCCCAAAAGCCGCGGTCGCCAGCAGCATCGTGATGATGGGCATGATCCCGCCGATTAGCATGCCGTCTAGCACTCCGTTGGTGAACCCGCCGTGGTCTGTTGGCTCATCGGCCCCGACCGCGGCTGAGATCAGAGCGACCAGGCCCACCGGCAGTGATGCCAGGAGCAGGATAAGCAGGAGCCTCCGGCGGCCGGTTAGCTGGCGTAGGGAAAGGTTTAGTAAGGGTCCCATCTAGTGGTTAGTTTCCATAACAAGCGTTATTATGCGCTCCGTGTTGCCTCATCGACCCCATCGAACCATCCCCCTCTGTCCCCTTTCCTGGAAGTGGGAAGAAAGATTTCTGGGGGGCACCCCCACAACCCCCGCAAAGGGGCATGGCCCCTCTGCACACCCCATTATTTAGCAGCTTGCCAGGGGTGGGCGGCGGCCGGTGTTCGGGATAGGAGCCCCCGCCCCAGATCCTTCGCTCCGCTCGGGGTGACAATCTTTAAACTCTTTGTTACCACTCACCTAACCCTCTACCAGGTAGCCGAATACGCTCTCCAGCGACTCGTCCAACGGCTCAACTCGCAGGAGCCGTATCCCCTGCTCCTGCGCCAGCCGGGGTACTGACCCCTGGAGGGCCAGCACGTTCTTGCTCAGGACGACCAGCGCGCTGTCGGGGTCCACCGCCACCGAGTCAACTGCGTCCAGCTTCACGAGAGATGCGGCCATTGACCTGGGGTCGCTGGCGACGATCCGTACCGAATACGGTCGCTCGTCCAGCTTGGCCCGGATTGCGTGATAATCGCCGGACGCGGCCAGCTTGCCGCTGACCATCAGAAGGATACTATCGGCCAGGGTCTCGACCTCCTCCAGGATGTGGGAGGAGATGAGTATGGTCCGTCCGTCCGCGGCCAGACGACGCATCAGGTCGGCGAACTCGATCCGCTGTCGGGGGTCGGTGCCGCTGAGCGGCTCGTCCAGTAACAATACCTCCGGGTCGTGGACAAGTGTTGCGGCCAGGCGCATCCGCTGTCGCATACCCCTGGAGTAGGTGTCCAGCCGGCGGCCCTGGACCTCAGTCAGTCCCACCGCTTCGATGGCCCTGTCCACCGCAGCCGGCGACGAGGTCCCGAAGTGTAACCGTACGGAGAACTCGACGAACTCCCGTCCGGTGTAGAAATCGTAGACGGTCTCGTGCTCCGACATGACGCCGAGTCGCCGATAAAGCCCCGGGTTGTCGCGGACCGGTTCGCCCAGCAGGCTGACCTCTCCGTCGGAGGGAGCCGCCAGGCCCGCCATCATGTGCAGCAGTGTGGTTTTCCCCGCGCCGTTGGGCCCCAGCAGGCCGGTTATGCCCGGGAACACCTGCAACGATACTTCGTTCACGGCGACAACACTGCCGTACCACTTGGAGATGCCGCGCACGTCGATCGTCGGCGCCTGCGACGTAGCCTCGGCGACCCGCTCGGACGTCGTCATGCTCTGATCCTCTGATAGCGCCACCATAGCACCAGGCCCGGTATGCCCGTCAGAATAAGATACCAGCCAATCGGCACGACGTTGGGCAACTCATCAATCAACTCGGCGAAGTCCGAGTCGCCTTCCTCGTCGAAGATCATGTCGTTCACGTGCATGGGAACTTCGGGTATCGAGATGAGGGCGAACCACTTCGCCGCGTCTCCGGTCGGGGGTTCACAGACCTCGGACCTAGGGGCGTCATCGTTCCCGTGTTCACAGCTGGCCAGGCCGCTCGCGATGGGTGCGGAGATAACGTAGAGCACGATGACGAACGCGGCGGCGTAGGCGCGACGGGTCGTGAACGCCGATACGGCCATGGGGATGGTGGTGGTGAACAGAGCCACCACGAAGCCGGCGCCCAGGAAGCGCGGGATGTCCAGCCAGTTGTCGCGGACGTACTCCGGCGAATCACTGGAAGCCAGTGTCAGGCCGATGAACAGAATAACCTGTCCAAAGAGGACCAGGGCCAGGCTAACGGAGAAGAAGGCCAGCCATCGGCCTAACACATAGTCGCTGGTGGTCAGAGGCCGGACCAGGTACAGACTGAGCACGCCCTCGCGCCGGTCGGGACACAGAAGCTCGGGCGCGATGATTGCGGAGGCCAGGGTCAGGACGACCACGACGACACGGTAGTAGTCGGCATGGTCGGGGAGGACATCGCCAAAATCGGCCACCGACGCGATGATGCTCATCACCACGGCCGGTATCATCACGGCGACGAAGAGCAGCGCGGGCAGGACCTTGGAGGGCCACCCGCGTCCGAGGCCCAGCGCGGTCCGAACGCCGTTGAGCCAAAGCGCCTTCCTCGCCTGCGTCCGCCCCTCGCGCGGTCCCAGATAGTGCTGGTAACCCAGGTCGAAGACCTCTCCGCGGGCTCCGGTCATGACCCGGTGCTCCGGAAGATATCGGTCAGCGAGTGGCGGCGGGGCGCCAGCCGGCGCAATCGGGATTCCGCATCGACAATTGCGTCGCGGATGGCGTCGTACTGCTCGTCGATTACCTGATCGACGACGACCGACGCGCCCTCCACAGTTGCCTCTATACCCCGGTCCTTCAGGGCGGTCAGCAACTGGTCCCTGTTGTTGTCAACGTCGATGTAGAGCATCTGGGTCTCGCGTGTGAACTGGGAGACCGCTCCCTGCTCGGTTACGCGGCCACCATCGAGGACGATGATCCGGTCGCACGTGCGCTCCACGTCGCCCATCAGGTGAGACGAGAGCAGGATGTTGATACCGAACTCCTTACCGGTGCGCCAGATCAGGTCCAGCATCTCCTCCCGTCCGCCAGGGTCCAGGCCGCTGGTGGGCTCGTCCAACAGCACCAGTACGGGGTCATGGACCAGTGCCTGGGCCAATTTCACCCGTTGCTTCATCCCGGTGGAGTACTCCCTGATGGCCCGGTACTGCTCCTCGCCCAGACCCACGTGCCTCATGACGTCTGCCGCCCGGGTGCGGGCGTATGCGGGCGGTATGCCGCTGACCTGCGCCATGTGGTTAAGCAGCTCAGAGGCGTTGATGGCGGAGGGAAGGCAGTCGTGCTCCGGCATATAGCCGATGCGCATCCGGCCTTCGACCGACTGGTAGAGGCGCTGACCCATCACCTCCGCCGAGCCTGCCGTCGGCTCGATCAGGCCCAGGAACAGCTTGATGGCCGTGCTCTTGCCGGCGCCGTTGGGGCCCAGCAGGCCGGTAATACCCTGGTCTACCTGAAAATCGACGGAAGCCAGGGCGACGGTGGTGCCGTAGATCTTCGTCAACTCCCTGGCTTCCAGAAGCTGTGTCATAGGGCGATTATACACCGTGCAGCCGGATAAATGCTGCCGAAGACCAGCCCGATGGGTTTATGGGGAGATAAATTGGCGACCGCCGGCTGCCCCCGGGTTGTATATCGCGGACCCACACTGATATCATCCGGGCGATGTGGACTGCGGGAACTGCGGTGAACCCAACCCCGATAGCGCACGCTTTTGCCGAAAGTGTGGGAATCCGCTGATTCGCGGCGGTCAGTGCTCCAACTGCCTCCAGACCAACCCCCCCGACGCCCAGTTCTGCTCCAGCTGCGGGGCCACCCTGAGCTGTCCCAACTGCGCCCGTCCCGACGTTGGAAACGGGCACTTTTGCCGCTGGTGCGACCAATTCCTGGTGGGACCCAAAGGGGTGAAGTTGGCGGGGCTAGGACAGCGAGTCGGTGCCTATGTGCTTGACTTTGTACTGTTTTTCCTCACCCTGATAGTCGGCTACCTCATCTGGGAGTTCGTATTCACCCTGGGCCGGGGCCAGACTCCGGGCAAGCAACTCGTCGGCATCCGCGTCCTGCGCACCGACGGCAGACCTTCGGGCTGGGGGTGGACGTTTTTACGGGAGTGGGTCGTCGAGTTCGGGGTATTTTCTGTACTCTTAAGCTACCTGTTCTTCCCGGCGATCCTAGACCTGCTCTGGGCGTTTTGGGACAAGGACCGCCAGACCCTCCACGACAAGATCGTAAAGACCTACGTTGTGGACGACCGCTCTCTGGCTACCGAGTCCGATCCCACCCGACCGGCGGTCGCCTGAGTACTGCCCCCACTCCCCTTTGGCTCCGAACGCTGTGTAGTATACTTGCGCCCGGAAGTCTCACCAGGCCGTCCCTTTCAAACAAGGGCCAATCCCGCCCCTACTCGTGTGTACAGGCAAGAGCCAGGGTGGCCAGGTGACCAACGCACCGATAACCGTCCCGAGTGTCCCCGGATTGCCAATGAGAACTGGAGAGGAGAGAAACTGTGGCCAAACACAAGATCGCATGTGTAGTTAATTCGGATGTAGATTTTTCGCTCTTGGAGCAACAGCTCACCGGCCTGGATTACGAGATGGACGTTCATATCTGTAAGAGCGACGGCGAGACCATCGAGGCCGTGCGGGGCGCCGACGTAATAATAAACCAGGGTGTGAAGATGTCCCGCGAGGTCATCGAGGAGATAGACAAGGCCCAGGCGATAGTCAGCAACGGCCACGGGTTCGACCGGATCGACCACGATGCGGCCACGGACCAGGGGGTAATGCTCATCAACTCCGCCTCGGTCGGCACCGAGGAGGTCTCCAACCACACCATCATGATGCTATTGGCCTGCGCCAAGGACCTGGGACGCCTCGACAAGCTGGTAAAAGACGGCGGGTGGACGGCCGAGTCCCGGGCCCAAATACATTCCCATGTCCCCATCGACGGTCAGACCCTGGGCCTGGTCGCCCTGGGGAACATCGGCCGCGCCACGGCCCGGAAGGCCAAGGTCTTCGGCCTGCAGGTCATCGCCTACGACCCCTATCTCCAGCCCTGGACCGCCAGGGAGTACAGGGTAGAGCTTGTGCCAAGCCTGGAGGAGCTTGCCCGCAGGTCCGACTTCGTCTCCATGCACGTGCCGCTGAACGACGAGACGAGAGAGATGGTGGGAGAGTCCTTCTTCAAGGCAATGAAGCCTACGGCCTACTTTGTCAACACCTGCCGCGGGCCCACGGTGGACGAACGGGCGCTCATCGAAGCCCTCGGGAGCGGCGAGATCGCCGGTGCGGGCATCGACGTGTTCGAGCAGGAACCGACGCCGGCCGACAACCCGTTGCTGAAGCTGGATAACGTGATCCTCACCCCGCACACCGCCGGGACCTCGGTCCGGTCGCGGACCATAGCCCTCGCGCAGCTCGGACAGGAAACCACCAGGGTATTGAGGGGGACTTGGCCCATGTCGCTGGTCAACCCGGAGGTGCGGGCTAAGATGCCCGCGCGGCCTCTTGCCGTCCAATATTAACAAACTATCTTCAAACGGGAGGTAAGTTACACCCACCCGCTCTCATGGGTTTTTTGTTCCCGGGGAGTACCCCCAGGCCCCCACCGGAAGGAGTTCCACCCCCTCTTGACTCCCCCGATTTAGGAGTTTTTAGGGAATCCCTGACTCGTCTAAGGCGCCCTTGGTCCAGGGCGTGAAAAAGGCGGGGCCGCTCTGTACTGAGCGGCCCCGTTTGATGCCGGAGTAGACCGGTTACGCTACGCTGGAGCCACACTCATCCGTTGATAGCGGCGATGATGCTCTCCACCGTCGTTATAAGATCTTCCGCCGGCGCGTCACCGATCTTCTTGCCTATCTGGGCATTTACCTGATAATAATCGCTTCCAGTATGTTGGCTGCCGTCGGGACAATCTACCGGCCCAAGGAGTTAATGTGGCTGTCGAGGCGGAGACCACGGAACCAGCTCAACCTCGGAGGGGACGATTCGAGAGCTGAAGCCGCCGAGGTGCCCGTACTGCGCTCCATGCTCGAATAGGCCTTCAACCCGGAGCTTGCCATACCTTTCGGTGGGTCCCATCATCTCCTGTTTGAAGAGCTGATCGTAGATACCCGTCGGTATCGAGCCTTCGACCCAGACAATCTGGCCGCGAGGCCACAGGTGCCCTTCCGCGAAACCCGTCTCCTCCAGTCGTTTGCTCAGGACGATGGTCTCGAAGCCGTGGAAGTAGAACCCCTCAAGAACGATCTTTCGGCCGTTGTAACTGTCGGGGCTGGACATCAGCAGGTCGAGCGTCACCTCCTCCGCTCCTCCTGCCGGTTCCACCGTGCCCGATGTATTCCCGGCGGTGGCCGGGATCCCTGTCGGGACCTGCTTCGAGGACGCAGGCGGCATCGGGGCCGTAGTGTCCGAACTGCAACCCGCGGCCAACGACAGCGCCAGGGTGAGTCCCGTCACGACAGTCAGGATATTCTTCAAACGATCAACTCCGTTGGAAGGGTGAGTGTGCCGGCCGGACCAGAGTTACCTTTGAATGAAGCGTCCGCTCTCCGTGATGTTCTTCTAAACGGCAGGTCCGACAATCTGTCGTGTCTCCACGCTCCACTCTTCTTATATCAAGACGCCGTTAGGTGCACGATTGTTCCCCGACGGTTTCCTGGAAACGCCGGCGTGAATGGGCGGTCGCCGGGCATCGGTAGCCGGTTTGAGACAACGGGGCCGGAGCGCGATGCACGGGGGCAGGCTTCCGTGGCTGGATTGAGAGCCGGGGACCGTCGGTTGCTACGGCGTCGATGTGGGAGTGACGAACGGGGTGGCCGTCGCCGTTGGAGACGACGTGGCCGTGGCCGTAGGCGTTGGGGACGAAGTGCCCGTTGGAGTTGGAGACGGAGTCGCCACAGCCGTGGGTAAGGGTGTGGCCGTTGCGATCGGGAAACGAGTCGCCGTGGCCGTCGGCCGCCGGGTGGGCGTCGCCGTTGGGGTTCGTATGGCCGTGGCAATCGATGTCAGGGTCGGCGTTGCGGTCACGAATGCGGTGGCCGACGGAGTCGGGCTTCGGGTGGCCGTCGTGAAAGGTATTTGGGTCGCAGTCGACGCCGGGATTCCTGTTGGCGTCGCGGTCCGGACCACCGTCGCCGATGGGGTTGGGATGCCTGTCGGCGTTGCGGTCCGGACCACCGTCGCCGATGGGGCTGGGATACGTGTCGACGTCGGCGTCGGGACAAAGGTCGCCGTAGCGGTGGGTATTAGAGTGGCCGTCGGCGACCGGACCGGGACCAGCGTTCTTGTGGGTGATGGCGTCGCCGCTATGGTCGGAGTGGGCGCCTCCTCTTTATCACCGCCACCACAGGACGCAGCGAAGACGGCGGCCAACAGTACCAACAGGCTTATCGCTTTAATGCTAAACATCTATCTCAGGTATCCTGCCTTGCTAAAGGCTGGAATACTCTCAGCTCGAAACCTCTGTATCGGCTCTTTGCCACCGGCCATTACTGTCTCGGGGTCGGAAAGGGCGTTGGATACGGGGTGGGATAAGGTGTCGGATAGATCGTTGGGTAGGGGGTCGGTGTTATCGGGCGACCCCTTCGAGAAATTGTCTGATACGGGTTCTCTGAATCCCGGACCATATGAATGAATTGGTCGAGTTCGGCGTTGCTGAAATAGACAAAGTATGGAGAGACCGCCACGCGTCCCGATCCCTCGCGGTCAGTGAAGTATCCATACTTGTCGATGCGTCCTCGAAGAGTCGGTGACGACCGCTGGAGGTATTCGGACACCTTGGTCTCATCCACGTAGTTGTCCGCCAACTGGTCGAAGGGGCCGTCGTAGTAGTTGTTAACGGTGGCGTTGGCGCCCCTGATGGCGACGAGGACTTTCCGGTTATCATGGGCCTCGTCGATCAGGAAAGCGAATCCGCTTCGCCGGCCCACAACAGTGTCGGACTCGAGAGGCATTAGCTCGTCAGGTACCGTATCCTCCTCGTTGAGGACCCAGAAGAGATAGTCACGCTTCTCGTTGAACAAGAGGAAGAACTGGTAGCCTGACTCGTCGAAGGTCCTCATCACGAAGACCTCGTCCGCTCCCAACTCGAACAGTTTAGGCGGCTCCTGCGGAATCTGGTGGAGGTGAAAGGTAACCTCCCGTTTGTTGTATCGCACGACGAATGTGAACCGGTCAAGCTCCTGTATCAGCAGTCCGTCCGCGTCGTTAAAGAACTTTGACCTCTGTATACGTGGGTCGGTCACGAAGGGTGACTCTCGAAACTCGAAATAGGCGAAGGAGAGAACTCCCTTTTCTCGCCTCCCGGCGGCAAGGCGGATGTTCCCCCAGATCTGGCGCCCGTCTACGTAGAGTGTGAAGTAGAAGTAGTTCTCCGATGGGTAGACCGTCACCTCGCCTGGCAGTTTCGAGAAGATGTGCCAGAACACCTCGTCTACGTCATCGAGATCGAGTGTTTCCGTCGAGAGGCCTTCGATCCATTTCTGGTTCAAAAGCAGATAGGTGGAGGAGTCGCCCTCGTTTGCGGTGGAGACCTGTGTACTGGTTGAAACCGAGGTGTTCCGCTCAGGCGTGGCTGTCCCGGGCGGGTCGACTATAGAAGACGTCTTGCTGCGACAACCAACGACAACCATTAGTGTTACCGAGGCCACCAGAACCCACAAAAAGAGCGGATTATCTGATGACCAAATCCGGTTAGTGTAGTACCGGCTGAATCCCCTGTTTCGTAAGGCTTCTCCGGGACCAGGACTCAAATCATTTCACCGTCCGGTTGTTGTAGTCCGGACCGGTGGCCCGGTTATGGCGGGAAACGTACTTAATCCCAATACGTTTCCTCGTCGAGAATGACCGCGCGGCTGGGAACAGTCGCTGCGCCCTGGAGTGAGAGATACTGAAAGCTTCTAAGGGACCTGCCGCCTCCGGAAGTTTCACCGGTGGCGTTTCGACTCAGGTCGATATGTATCGATCAGAATGGGCATGCTATTGCAAAGCGTCCTTCGCGGCTGAGTATTCGTCCGAATGCGAGGCGTCTCCGTGTGCCGAGTAGATGTCCAGGTGGGAGGCGTCGCCGTGCTGGGACATGATGTCTGCGTGAGAGGCGTCGCCGTGCGCCGAGTAGATGTCCAGGTGGGAGGCATCTCCGTGTGCAGACATGGTGTCGGCGTGAGAGGCGTCGCCGTGCGCCGAATAGATGTCCAGGTGGGAGGCATCTCCGTGTGCAGACATGATGTCTGCGTGAGAGGCGTCGCCGTGCGCCGAGTAGATGTCCAGGTGGGAGGCATCTCCGTGTGCAGACATGATGTCTGCGTGAGAGGCGTCTCCGTGCGCCGAGTAGATGTCGAGGTGGGAGGCATCGCCGTGGGCAGACATGATGTCTGCGTGAGAGGCGTCTCCGTGCGCCGAGTAG
>CAZEDC010000110.1:0-16126 GCA_964510985.1 uncultured Dehalococcoidia bacterium | reverse complement strand
TTATCCGATTCAAGGCCCTTACCGCCCGTCGACTATCAGACTTCTGCCGGCTGCTGTCGTCGTTTGAGCGGCCAACCCATCGCTGTTATAATCGACCGTCAGACAGGCACGCCGCCGGCCGGAGGAATCCCATCGGCCGGTTGTCTACTTGAGCGCTAAGATTTTTCTCAGGGTTCTATCGGGGGTGTGCAGAGGGGAACACCCCTCTGCCAAGGGTCTGGGGAGCCCGCCCTGTCCGACGTACTAATAATGAACGCGTCGGACTCTCCGATACCTTGATCTGTGCTGGCTCGGAGTCCTTCTGCGGAAGGACCGACTCCTCGGAGAGCCTGCCGAAAGAAAGGGGCCGGGGGGATGGTCGAATCCGGTGACCAGCACTTTGAGTGGGACCCAAGGCCACGGAATTTTAGTGCAAGGCCTTCTTGGAGGTGGAAATACAAAATAACGCGCGAAGCGCGGGGAGGGCCGGGCGGGCAACACGAAGGGGGAGGGGCTAAACAGACAGAGGGGATGACGGGCGTAAGGGCCTAACCGCCGCCGACCGCCCTGACTATCTCCACCTGGTCGCCGTCCGACAGCGTAACATCGGATAGCCCGTCCTTCCGTATTACGGTCCCGTTCAGGGCCACCGCGACGATCTTTAGGTTGATCTCCAGCGACTCCAGGTAGCTCAGCAGGTCGGTCGGTCCTTCAAGCTCCCGCTTTTTACCGTTGACGGTCAACACAATCATGCCGGTCTCTCCAACACCGAAATGGACGCGTTAACCCACGACCCCTTCATCTTCTCCGCCAGTTCCGTGGTGGCTGCCTCGGGGTCCGCACTGCGGGTGATGGCGGTGATCACGGCGGCACCCGAGGCGCCGCTTCCCATCACTTTATCGATGTTTGTCGAGTCCACCCCGCCTATGGCCAGAAACGGGATATCGACGGCATCGCGGACCCGCTCTAGCAGTCCTACGCCCGCGACGTCGGCGCCGGGATGCGTTTGGGTACGGAAAATAGTGCCCACAGTCAGCAAGTCGGCCCCCTCGGCCTCGGCCGTTCGAGCCCCTTCAACGCTATGCACCGACCTCCCCAGTATCAGCCGCTCACCGGCCACCCCGCGCGCCGCATCCAGTGGCAAACCTTCCTCGCCGAGTTGGACGCCGTCGGCCTCACAGGCCAGGGCGACGTCGATCCGGTCGTTGACGAACAGCAGCGCTTTGCCGAGGGTGATATGCCTCAGCCGGCGGGCCAGTGCCAGGAGTTGACCGGCCGGTAGGTCCTTCTCGCGTAGCTGGACCATCCCGGCCCCGCTCTTCACGGCCTGGGCAACGACCTCCTCGAGAGGACGGTTGACGCACTGGTATCTATCCGTCACCAGGCAAAGGCAGGGGAGCGGGATATCCGCCACCTTGGGACTAGCCTCCCGAGCCGGTCGCCGTCGCGACACCCTCGGTGGGGCTGCTGGCCGTGGCCACCGTCTTGGCCGGTATCCGGCCCGCCATGAACGCCATCCGTCCTGCCTCAACGCCGAGTCTAAAGGCTTCGGCCATCCTGGCCGGGTCCCGGGCCTGGGCGATGGCAGAGTTTACCAAGACCGCTTCTGCGCCGACCTCCAGGGCCTGTGACGCCTCCGAGGGCACCGCCAGTCCGGCGTCCACAACCACCGGGACATTGGCCTCAGACACGATGATGCGTATCTCGTCCAGGGTCTGGATTCCCTGCCCGGAGCCGATGGCCGATCCCAGGGGCATCACAGTCGCGCAGCCGATATCCTCCAGCTTTCGTGCCAGCACCGGGTCTGCGTGGATATATGGGAGCACCACGAACCCCTCCTCGACCAGTTGCTTCGCAGCCTCGTAGGTGCCCACCGGGTCCGGAAGAAGGAACCTGGCGTCCGGTATGACCTCTAGCTTGATCCAGTCCGAACCTGTGACCTCTCGGGCGAGCCGGGCTGTGAACAGCGCCTCCTCGGCCGTCTTGCAACCGGCCGTGTTGGGCAGAATAGTGAACCTGTCCCAGTCGAAGTAGTCCAGGATGTTCTTCTCGTTGGGGTTGTCCAGGTCCAGCCGGCGGATGGCTACCGTGATGATCTCGGTGCCCGACGCCTCTACCGAGTCCACCATCTCCTGCATACTGCGATGCCGTCCCGTTCCGACCATCAGCCTGGATTCGAACTCTTTACCAGCTATCACCAGGGGGTCGTCCATATCTCTCTCTCCTCTATGCTCGGCAGTGCATCAATCGTCGATTAGCAGGTACCCGCCGGGTGAGGTCATCCATCGGTCGATACAGGGAAAGCGTCGCCCCTGACCGACAATAAAAAACCGCCGACGTAATGCCAGCGGCGGTAAGCACGTGAACCTCGGTGTTTCCCTGCGCTGGCATTACCCAGATCAGGTCTTGGCGGTCGCCCCGATGCGTCGAGGCCTCTCAGCCCGGCTTTCCCGAGCTCCCCACCAGGTGCTATTCGATTGTCCGTGCATTGAGCATAGCCCACCGTTTTTCAATTGTCAACGAAGTAATCGCCGCCAACCATCCTCGCCCCGGCCCGCTCCTCGGGACCCACTTTACGCCCTGCCTACCTGCTGGCGACGGGTTTCAGCGGCCTCGCCCTGAGTCTCCTGCACTACGCGTACTGCGACGATCCCAAGCATCGACTGGAAGTGGTGAAACCATCGTTTGAGCTAGAACTCATCCCAAAATACAAAAACATTAGGATAGGGGAGTCCAGAGGGTGTATTCCCCCTCTGGCTGGGGTCTGGGGGAAACCCCCCAGAAATTAATAACCTATTGGGCGGGTGGGTGGGATAGATCAAGAATTGTGCAACTAAGCACTAGTGTCCTTTCTCTGGACCAGGCTTACACATTGTCATTGGGAAGAGTCTTTCCGGGGAAGGACGACGAAGCAACCTGGAGGAGGGGTGAACCCAACAGCCAGATTAATTCCCCCGCCTGCCCCGATTTGTCGGGGACGAGTTCGGGGACACCGCACCCTGCTAGACCTTTTGACCCCCTGCCAAGCGATGGAACAAATCGGCCACAAGACTCGTCTTAACGTTTGAGGTGGCCAGACCCCACTGGAGACCCACCTCACTCATTCTTGTGTCAGGGAGGTGTATGGACTATGATTCGGATAATGAAGATGTTCCTATTGCCTTTGACGCTTTTGGGCCTGCTGCTTCTGGTCGCCTGCGGGACCTCAGGTGACGATTCAGGCTCTTTCGGGGCGCCTGGCCTACCCGGGAGGGCGGACAGCGCAACCGAAACGCAGGCATACCCGGCTGCCACCGCCGCACCAGCCGCTATATCCGCACCGGCCACTTCAGCTCCCGCGCCGCCGCGAGCGGCCACTGAGGCCAAAGAAGAGAGTGCGGTCGCCGCGTCCGACCAGGGGTCCCGCTTGCCGAGCCTGGGTGGCGAGGGGTCCGAGTCCGCCACTGACGAGGATATAGCCCTCGTCTCCCAGCAACGCATCATCGTACGCACCGTGGATATGGACCTGGTGGTCGACGACGTGCCCGTGGCACTCGACGGCATCGCCGATCTGGCCGAGGAGATGGGCGGCTGGCTCGTTACCTCGGACCGAAGCCAGAAACACAGCGGCTTTATCTCGGTCCGCGTTCCCGCCGATCAGCTTGACAACGCCGTCCTTCGTCTGAGGGAGTCGGCGGTGGAGGTCGAGTCCGAGGTCTCTACCAGCAGGGACGTTACTGACGAGTACGTGGACCTCACCGCCCGTCTCAAGAACCTGGACGCCACCGAACAGGCCCTTATCACCCTGCTGGAGAGGGCGGAGAAGGTTGAGGACGCCCTGGGCGTTCAGCGCGAGCTGACCAGGGTGCAAGAGGAGATCGAGCGTCATCTGGGCCGCGTCAAATTCCTCGAACAGACCTCTGCTTTTTCTCTGATAAATGTCTTCCTGCGGCTCGCTCCTGTGGACATGCGCGTAGACGCCGGTGACGACCTGACCGCCAGTGTTGGCCGCGTCGCCCGGTTCCGTGCCTCCTTTAAGCCGCCCGAGGACATGGAACACTACACCTTTACCTGGGACTTCGGCGACGGCTCGCCTCCTGTATTCGGCGACCGCACCGCGCCGACCCTGGACGAGGACACCCGGCTGACCGCCACGATGACTCACGTCTACGGCGACGACCGCGATTCGCCCTACATCGTCGAGGTCAAAATGACCGCCACCGGTGAGGCCGGTGTTGCCGAGGGAGAGGACATCCTGATCGCCACCGTCACCAAGACCCCGACCATGGAGGTTTTCGCCGGTAACGACCGGATTGTGGACGAGGGCGAGGATGTCGAGTTCAGCGGCTCCTTCACCCACCCTGAAGGTCTGAGAGACCTGGTATTTCGGTGGGAGTTTGGAGACGGCTCGCCGGCCGTTACCGGCCCCCTGGGAGTTGATGCCACCTCGGCCGCCGCAACTCACAAGTACGCAGATCATCGGCCATTCGCCTACGCCGCCACACTCACCATCACCGCCCAGAGCGACGCCGGAGAGATCGAGACCACCGGTTCGTTGCAGGTTCTGGTCAACGAGTCCAGGGGCTGGACGGTTTCCGGTTGGAGCCCGGGAGATACCGGCAAAGCCGGTGTCAGGGCACTATCGGCCGTCGGCCAGGGACTGGGGATTTTCTTCATCTGGCTGGTCATATTCAGCCCGGTCTGGATAGGGATAATCGTCGCGGCGTACCTGTTCCGCCGCCGCCGGAGCCGCCGTTCGTAGACGAGTCCAGGTGAATCCGGCAATAGCCCGACCAGGACTCCAGGAAGAGCAATTAATTTTGAACCAGAGGAAAACTGAGTCTAGCCACACTTTTCTCTGAAATAAGGAATTATCGTAAAACCCTTTCGAGGGAGTACAGAGGGGTGTCCCACTCCGACAGGGAGTTTGGGGAGCCTGTCCCATTCGACTTCGCTCAGGGCGGGCTCTGAGCCTGTCGAAGGAATGTGCCCCCAGTGAAAACCCTTTGAGGGCGGATGGGTGTCCCGACGCATCGGGATCCCGATATGAGATGGTTCGGCTCTTTTGATTTCCTTTTGCACGGGGGTGTCCAGAGGGGGTTAGACCCCCTTTGGCGGGGGTTTGGGGGATGCCCCCAAATACTGTTCGAGAGCTTGCCGTGAGCGAAGCCGAACGGGGCGGGTGGGCGCGTAAAAAGCCACCTTTGACTGAGGATGTCAACAAAGCAGGTAGTTTCTAAGCCCAGGGCGGACTGGGTGGAAAAAGAAGTAGCGATCCGACGAGTATGCCGATAGACTCAAACGAAAGAGGCGAAGCCAAACCGCTCAAACGCCACTTCACCGCCACAGCCTTTGTCGTGCACCGGCAGAGAATCCTGCTGCACTGGCACCCCAAGGTCCAGGCCTGGTTGCCGCCCGGCGGCCACATAGACGACAACGAAGACCCCGTCCAGGCGGTCCTGCGCGAGGTGAAGGAAGAGACCGGGGTCAGGGCCCAAGTCGTTCCGACCAACCCGGTCTTCCAACTGGACTACCCGACGCAGGTGACCCCACCCTTCAACATCATGGTCGAGGATATCCACGATCCAGTGGATGGCTACCATCAGCACATCGACATGATCTACTTCTGCCGCCTTGCGGGCTCCCTCGGCCCGCTCAACGACGGCTGGATTTGGGTCGGCAAAGACGATCTGGCCGGCGCTGTCCCTCTGGGTAAAGAAAACAACCCCGGAGTCCCTCCGCCGGACGACGTCCGCCTGCTCGGACTCCGGGCAATCGAACTGGTTGAGAGTAGCTAGTACCGCCAATTTATCGGGCACGAGGTTGCCGTGGAACTCGAATTCGGGTTGTGTCTTCAGTCCCATGTGCGGCTTTGCACCAAAAGTCTGCCAAAACTTCTGAGAACGCGCTAGACGGGGTGTGCAGAGGGGCTTTGCCCCTCTGCCGGGGGCGCGGGGGTGTCCCCCGATTTTCTCTTTATCACCCCCTTCCTGGCCAGGAAAGGGGTCGGGGGGATGGTCGAAAGCGATGTCCGCCACGCGGCGTGGGTTCTAAATTCTTGGGGTTTTAGTGCAAAGCCCCCATGTGCCTTCGTGAGTCTCTTCGCAATGAGAAGCATCCGATCACAAAGCCGGAAACTGCTGGGCGACGCCAGCCGGGTCGCGGTGATTGGCACCACGGGGTCAGGCAAAACTATGCTGGCAAAGGAACTGTCCCTCCGTCTGGGTGTCCTCTATGTCGAGTTGGACGCCCTGAACTGGGGACCGGAATGGACGCCTGCCCAACCCGATGTCCTTCGTGAACGGGCCCAACGGGCCCTTGGCGGGGATTCCTGGGTGGCGGACGGCAACTACGGAGCGCTGCGAGATATAATCTGGCGCCGCGCCGACACCATCGTTTGGCTCGACTACCCCCTGCGAGTGGTCTTTACACGGCTGTTCTGGAGGACCGTTCGGAGGAGCGTTACAAAGGAGAAGCTGTGGAACGGCAACCGTGAGCGGTTTTGGGTCCAGTTCTTCCACCGAGACTCGCTTTTCTTATGGGCCCTACGGACCTATTGGGGAGAACGTAGACAATACCCGGCACTGCTGCGGCAGCCCGAGCACGAGCATCTCAGACTGGTCCACCTGCGCTCCCCCAGAGATGCCCGCCGGCTGTTGGCGGCCCGCGATGATGCTGACTAGGATTGCTTGACGAAAACCGAGCAGAGTGAGAATCCCTCGGGCGGATTCGATGAAACCGCTGAAATAATCCCAAGGAGCAAGAAATGGCCGGACTAGAGATCGCGGTGATTCGGGGCGATGGTATCGGGGTCGAGGTAGTCGAAGAGGGCCTCAAGGTACTCAGAGCCGTCGGTCGCGAGAGGAACATCGTGTTGGAGTTCAGCGAGTTTCCATGGGGCTCCGACTACTACTTCGAGAACGCCCGGATGATGCCTTCCGACGCCCTCGACACCCTGGCCGAGTTCGACGCCATCTACCTGGGCGCCGTCGGCCACCCCGAGATCCAGGACAACGTGACCCTGAGAGGCCTCCTTTTACCCATCAGGAAAAGCTTCGACCAGTACGTGGGCGAGCGTCCCAGCGTCCTGTATCCCGGAATCACATCGCCGCTTCGCGACAGAACCCCTGGCGACATCGATCTCGTTGTGATCCGCGAGAACACGGAGGGCGAGTACGCTGCGGTCGGGGGCTTCCAGTATCTCGACACACCGGACGAGATGGCCTTCCAGACCGGGGTGTTCACCCGGCGTGGCTGCGAGCGCGTTATGGTCTACGCCTTCGAGTTGGCCCGCAAGAGGCGCAAGCAAATGAAAGTGACCTCGGTCACCAAGTCAAACGCCCTGGGATTCAGCATGGTGTTATGGGACCGCGCCTTCGAGTCCGTGGCCTCCCGCTATCCCGACATCGAGACCGAGTCGCTGATGGCCGACGCCGCCTGTATGGACTTCATCCGTCGGCCCGAAGAGTTCGACGTGCTGGTCGCGAGCAATCTCTTTGGCGACATCATCACCGACGTAGCCGCCATCGTCACCGGCACCATGGGCCTGGCAGCCGGCGGCAACATCGACCCGGAGAGGCGCTATCCGTCCATGTTCGAGCCGGTCCACGGCAGCGCACCTGACATCATGGGCAAAGGCATCGCCAACCCGTTGGCCGCGATTCTGTCCGGCGCCATGATGCTTGAACACCTGGGTCAGACGGAAGCCGCGGACCTGGTCGAAAACGCCGTCCTCGGAGTCCTCTACGACGGCGAGACGCTGACTCCGGACCTCGGCGGGACTTCGAGTACCTCACAGGTCGGCGACGCCGTCGTCAACGCCCTCGGAAGAGGCTAGTCCGAATCCCAGGGCTTCCTGTGGCCCAATCGCACCTGCCCTATGTTATTATTCTGGCACTCGCCGCGATTCGTCCCACTCGTTTTGGGAACCGACCCGGCGCGTGTCAGCCCTAAGCCACCGGAGGACCGCCATGCTTGACTTGATAGTCCGTGGAGGAAAGGTCGTAACCCCCGCCGGCGTCGGCGACTGGGACGTGGCCGTCCAGGGCGAGAAGATAGTAGCCGTGGCCGAACCGGGTGCCATTCCGGCCGACGGTGCCAGGATCATGGACGCCTCCGGCAAAATAGTCGTCCCCGGTGGTGTCGAGCCTCACGCTCACATCGGCGGACCACGCCAGCCGGACCGCTCCGGGGCCGAGGCCGTCTCCCGCGCCGCCATCTACGGCGGCACCACCACCGTGATGGACTTCGCCAACCACATCCCCGGACACGACCTGCACCACGCCATAGGTGAAGCCGAGGACCGCTGGAAGGCCCAGGCATATACTGACTACTCCTTCCACTCCATCTTCGCCAAGGGTGCCGAGCCCGAGGTCATCGCCCAGATACCGGAGGCGGTCGAGGCCGGCTACCCCAGCTTCAAGATTTTCACCACCAGCATCAGGCCCACCAGCCCCGGCGTGCAGAACAACCACACCGACTTCGGACGCCTGGCGGCCATCATGGAGCTGACCTCCAGCCACGGCGCCGTGCTGATGGTCCACGCCGAAGACGACGAGATGGTGCATTACAACTACTCCCGTGCCCAGGAGCGCGGCCTCTGGGAATGGTGGAACATGCACCGAATCCACACCAACATCTCCGAGGACGTCTCCTTCCGTCGGGTGATCACCCTGGCACAGCGGA
Source organism: uncultured Dehalococcoidia bacterium (assembly GCA_964510985.1). Taxonomy (GTDB): domain Bacteria; phylum Chloroflexota; class Dehalococcoidia; order Lucifugimonadales; family CAZEDC01; genus CAZEDC01. The sequence goes on along the minus strand of CAZEDC010000110.1, from coordinate 7,483 downwards.
TGGACGCGGCCATCTACTTCGTACACGTCAGCGCCAAGGAGGGCGTCGACGCCGTCGGTGAGGCTCGCACCCTCGGCCTGCCTGTATACGGCGAGACCCTGCACAACTACGCCTGCTTCGACGCCGGGCGCTACCGCGAGCCCGACGGCACGAAGTACCACACCTACCCGTCGCTCAAGTACGAGGACGACTGCCGGGAGCTCTGGGCCGGGCTATTGGACGAACGACTGTCGGTCGTGGCCACCGACCTGGTCTCCACCTCCTTCGAGTTCAAGACCAGGTACAAGACTGTGGCCGACGTGACCGGCGGCCACAACGGCATCGAGACCCGCATGGGCATCGCCTACACCGAGGGCGTCGTAGGGCGAGGCATGTCCCTGGAGCGTTTCGTGGACATCACCTCGGCCAACCCGGCGAAGATATTCGGCTGTTATCCTCAAAAGGGCGCCATCGCCGCAGGCAGCGACGCCGACATTGCCATAATCGACCCCTCGGTCCACAAAAAGCTTTCCCTGGAAGACCTGCACCTGGACGACTACAGCGTCTGGGAGGGATGGGAGGTCCACGGCTGGCCGGTCACCACCATCCTGCGCGGGAAAGTCATGGTCGAGGATGGCGTACTGGTCGGGGGCCCAAACGACGGCCGCCGACTCGCCCGCAAGATCCCGTCCGAGGTCACCGCCGGCCCCGCCTGCTGACCGGATTGACCTGGTCCCTCTGAGCGCTCCCCTTTGTCTGTCATTCTGAGCGAAGCGAAGAATCTGGGGTGGGGTTACAATATACCGCGCGAAGCGCGGGGCGGGCTGGGTGGGATCAAACTTGGGGTGGGGTCCCATTGCCAGCACCGTTATGCACGCAGTAACTTGCTCTTCCAGTGGAGTGGGGAACGACACGACAGGAAAACGTAGATAAATGATATCAACCCAACAATCAGACCAGCACTATAACCCTAGCGGTATCGAGGCCAAGTGGCAGGAGCGCTGGGCCGGCGACGGGCTCTACCGGGTGCGGGACGACGACTCCCGCCCCAAGTGGTACGAGCTGACCATGTACCCCTATCCCTCGGGCGACATTCATGTCGGCCACTGGTACGCCATGGCCCCCTCCGATGCCCACGCCCGCTTCCGCCGGATGCAGGGCTACAACGTGCTGCACCCCATGGGCTTCGACGCCTTCGGCCTGCCCGCCGAAAACGCCGCCATCAGCCGGGGCATCCACCCCTACGGCTGGACCATGAGCAACATCGAAAACATGCGCCGGCAGCTCCGCTCCATGGGCCCCGTCTACGACTGGGACCGCGAGGTCGTCACCTGCTCCTCCGAGTACTACAAATGGAACCAGTGGTTCTTCCTCCAGTTCTACAGGGCCGGGCTGGCCTACCGCGCCCACGCCCCCGCCAACTGGTGCCCCTCCTGCAACACCGTCCTGGCCAACGAGCAGGTGGTCGAGGGAGGCAACTGCGAGCGCTGCGGCACCGCCGTAATCCACCGCGATCTCAACCAGTGGTTCTTCCGCATCACCAAGTACGCCGACGAGCTTCTCGACCACACCAAGATCGACTGGCCCGACAAGATCACCATCATGCAGACCAACTGGGTCGGCCGCAGCGAGGGCGTCGAGATCGAGTTCGACATCTCGGAGTACGGCCTGGACGAGAGGACACTGAAAACCTTCACCACCCGCATCGACACCATATACGGCGTGACCTTCGTCGTAATGGCCCCCGAGCATCCGCTGGTGGAGAAGCTGACCACCGACGAAGACAGGGCCGAGGTGGAGGCCTACGTCCAGCAAGCTCGGCGACAGACCGAGGTTGAGAGGCTCTCCACCGAGACCGAGAAGACCGGCGTTTTCACCGGCGGATACTGCGTCAACCGGCTCAACGGCGAGCGGGTGCCCATCCTGATAGCCGACTACGTCCTGCTCACCTACGGCACCGGCGTCGTAATGGGCGTACCGGCCCACGACCAGCGAGACTTCGACTTTGCAAAGAAGTACGGTCTGCCCATCAACGTGGTCATCGCTCCCCCTGGATGGGATGGCGAGGACATCCCCGAGGCCTACCTCGAGGAGGGCACACAGGTCAACTCCGGTCCCTTCGACGGCCTGCCCAGCGCCGACGGCATCCGCAGCATCGCCGACTACGTGGAGGGCAAGGGCTGGGGCAAGAACGCCGTCAACTACCGCATGAGAGACTGGCTCATCTCCAGGCAGCGCTACTGGGGCACGCCTATCCCGATCATATATTGCGAAGAGTGCGGTACAGTACCTGTTTCTGAAGAAAACCTGCCCGTGCTGTTGCCCGAGGACGCCGAGTTCAGGCCCACCGGCGAGTCGCCGCTGCAATCGCACAAGGGCTTCGTCAACGTGGACTGCCCTGAGTGCGGCCGACCGGCGAAGCGCGAGACCGACACCATGGACACCTTCGTGGACTCGTCCTGGTACTTCCTGCGCTACGCCAGCCCCGATTTCCACGACGCGGCCCTCGATCCCACCGCCATAGACAGGTGGGCGCCCGTGGACCAGTACACCGGCGGCGCGGAGCACGCCGTCATGCACCTGCTCTACGCCCGCTTCTTCGTCAAGGCCCTGCGGGACCTGGGCCTGGTGGACTTCGACGAGCCCTTCGTCCGGCTCTTCAACCAGGGCCACATCGTTGCCGACAGACAGAAGATGAGCAAGTCCCGCGGCAACGTCATCGCCCCCGACGAGTACGTGAAGAACGTCGGAGCCGACGCCATCCGCTGCTACCTCATGTTCCTGGGCCCCTGGGACCAGGGTGGCGACTGGAGCGACGCCGGGCTCAACGGCATGGTCCGCTGGCTCAACCGCGTCTGGGACATCGCCCTTCGCGATCCCAGCGTGCTTAACGACGGGCCGGTGGCCGAAGCCGATTTGCGCGACACACGTCGCCTGGTTCACAAGACCATCCGCCGGGTCACCGACGACATGGAAAAGTTCAAGTTCAACACCGCCCTGGCGGCCCTGATGGAGTACACCAACTCCCTGAACCAGGCCTGGGAGCACCGTGGGATAGACAAAGACGCGTGGAAAGATGGGATAGAAAAACTGCTGCTGCTCATGGCGCCCATGGCCCCTCACATCGCCGAGGAGCTCTGGGAGCGCACCGGCCACAGGTACTCCATCCATAGCCAGACGCTGCCCGAATGGGACCCCGAGCTGGCCGCCGACGAGGTCATAACGCTGGTAGTCCAGGTCAACGGACGCTTGCGCGACAGGATAGAGGTCCCCGTCTCCATCACCGAGGACGAGGCCAAACGGCTGGCCCTGGACAGCGACCGCATCCAGCCCCACATCCAGGGCAAAGACATCGCCCGGACCATCTACGTCCCCGGCAAGCTCGTCAACATCGTCGCCCGGTAACTTCCGTCCGATGCCAGAACCTGCCTGTTGATTGGGGAGGGAACTACCTCGTCAGCCCCTACCTGCCGGGGGGCAGGCTGGGTGGAAGCCAACATGGGGTAGGAAGACGCTTTCCCGGACGCCAGCCTACCCGCTGACCGCACCCTCCAGTACCACACCGTACTCCAGCGACGCGTCCTTCAGCCACAGCGCAATGTACTCGGCGAAGCTGCGCCGCACGATGACGTCGAAGGACGGTGACTCGTCAACCAGCCGTATAGTCACCAATGCCTTGGCCAGGTGGCTCTGGGCGCAGCGCCCAGGTCCGAAGGCCCGCGGATGCAGGTCCAGGGTGCACCCTTTGGCAAGCACGTCCCGTGCGTGCGGCCCCCGGACGGTTATCACCGTCTGGCCGCCGGTCAGGTCCGTGACCGCCGCGTGGAATCCGGCCACCGCGTCCCTGAGCCCTTGGTACAGACCCACCGCCCGGCCCGCTGATGTTAGAAGAAGCCAGTCGTCCGGCCCCAGCCACAGCGCGGCCACCTCGTCGCTCTCCGCCACCGTGTTGGGCTCCAGCGGCAGGCCAACACCGGTAACATTCTGGACGGCGTTTAAAAATCCCGAGTCAGAAAAATCGCCACGCAGATTGACATGTCCCAAAAAGACCCGCTCGCCCAGTGTAACGCCCGCTTCGCCGGGCTGGACCGTACTCGCATTGACGGACCAAAAAAACGCCAGCGGCGACTCCTGTGTCACGGTGTCAGACATTCTGGCGTGCTCCTTCGGGGTCGTAGAACACCGGCTCCGCGATCATCGCGGCCATGGTCTTGCCACGGGTCTGGGGAATGTACACCCGTTCTCCCATCCGGCCGCGCCCGCCCTTGACCAGCGCCAGGGCGATGGACCGCCCCAGGTTGGCCGAGTGGTAGCTGGACGTCACGTGACCGATCATCGGCATCGGTATCGACGCCTTGGGGTCCTCCACGATCTGCCCGCCCTCGGGCAGCACTTCGTCCGGGTCCTCGGACAGCAGCCCCACCAGCTGCTTGCGGTCCGGCCGCACGGAGTCCGGCCTCGACAGTGAGCGCTTGCCCAGGAAGTCCTTCCGTCTGGACAGCATCCGCTCCATACCCAGGTCCACCGGGGTCACAGAGCCGTCCGTGTCCTGCCCCACGATGATGAACCCCTTCTCGGCCCGCAGGTGGTGCAGCGTCTCCGTGCAGTAGGGCGTCATCCCATACTTCTGGCCTGTAGCCCACAACGCCTCCCACACGGCCCGCCCGTAGTTGGCCTGGACGTTGACCTCGTAGGTCAGCTCGCCGCTGAAGCTGATGCGGAGGACCCGCGCCGGCACCCCCGCCACCGTTCCATCGCGGACCGACATGAACGGGAACGCGTCGCCGGAGAGGTCGATGTCGTCGCACAGCTCGCTTATCACGCGGCGGCTGTCGGGGCCCACGATCCCGATGTTGGCCCACTGGTCGGTGACCGACGTCAGGTAGACCCTCAGGTCCGGCCACTCCGTCTGTAACCAGCGCTCCAGCCAGCCCATCACTGCCGCCGCGCCACCAGTGGTGGTGTGCATCAGGAAGTGGTTCTCGCCCAACCGCGCCGTGACGCCGTCGTCCAGGACCATGCCGTCCTCGCCTAGCATCAGCCCGTAACGGCAGCGGCCGATAGCCAGGCTCTTCCACCCGTTGGTGTACAGGCGGTTTAGGAACTCGGCGGCGTCCGGCCCCTGGATGTCGATCTTGCCCAGCGTGCACTGGTCGATGATCGCGACCTTATTGCGGGCTGCCAGGCACTCCCGGTCCACCGAGTCCTGCATGCTCTCGCCCGGCTTCGGATAGTACCAGGGCCGTTTCCACTGGCCCACGTTCTCGAACGGTGCGCCGGCATCAACGTGCCATTGATGTATCGCCGTCTTGCGCACCGGGTCCGCCAGGTCCATGACGTCCCGCCCGGCTATCGCGCCGAAGGCCACCGGTGTGTAGGGAGGCCGGAACGTGGCCGTGCCTACCGTCTGTATGTCCGCGCCCATGATCTGGGCGAAGATCCCCATGCCGTTGACACTGCCCATCCTGCCCTGGTCCGTGCCGAAACCCAGGGCCGTGTAGCGGCTCATCAGGCCCGACAGGTCGTACCCTTCCCGGACCGACACCGCGATGTCCGCGACAGTCACGTCGGGCTGGAGGTCCACGAACCGGTTGTGCTCGTGCGAGAGGCGGGCCTTCGTCGGCACCATCCACATGGGGCGCAGCGGCTCTTCTTCCGGGTCGGACGTCACCGGTGCCCCTCCAGGTACGTTGCCGTTCCCGAACCCGGCCACCTGCGCCGCCGAAGCCCCTGCGGCAGACCCCTCGGCCAGGCAACTGCCCAGAGCGAACGCGCCGGTGCACGCGCCCGTCGAGCGTTCGGCCTGCATCGGGTCGCCGGGCACGAAGCAGCCCTTTTCCACGTCGAACCGTGGCTTGCCGCCTGACTGGGCGTGCAGGTGCACCGTCGGGTTCCAGCCACCCGAGACGGCCACCAGGTCGCAGGATATTTTTTGGGCCGGGCCTTCGATAGCATCCCCTGAAGCGCTCAGCCGGACGACCTTGACCGCCTTCACCCGGTTCCGGCCCAACACGTCGGCCACCGCGTGACCGCCCAGCGTCACGATGCCCCTGGCCCGTACCTGTGACGGCAGGTCTCCGCCCGGCTCCGCCCGCACGTCCACCACAGCCGACACCGTGATACCTGCATCTGCCATGTCCAGCGCCGTCCTATAGGCGCTGTCGTTGTTGGCGAAGACAACCGCCTGCGACCCCGGCGCCACGCCGTAGCGGTTCAGGTATGTGGAGACCGCCGACGCCAGCATGACGCCGGGGCGGTCGTTGTTGGCGAAGACCAGCGGACGCTCGATGGCCCCTGTGGCCAGCACCACTTGCCTGGCCCTAACGCGCCAGAGCCGTTCCCTGGGTCTTTTCTGAGTATTTCTGGGTACGTGATCGGTAACTCGCTCTACCAGGCCCAGAAAGTTGTGGTCGTAGTACCCGAAGGCCGTGGTCCGTGTCAGCAGCCTGACCTCCTCCATGGCGGCCAGCTCGTCCAGCGCCTTGGCCACCCACTCCATGCCCGGCGCCCCATCTATGGCCTCCCTGGAGGCGAGAAGGCTGCCGCCCAGCTCGGCCTGCTCATCGGCCAGGATGACCCTTGCTCCGGTGCGGCCCGCCTCCAGTGCCGCCGTCAGACCGGCCGGGCCGCCCCCGGCCACCAGGACATCGCAGTGGACGTCCATCCGCTCGTAGCGGTCCGGGTCTTGCTCTTTGGGCGAGACGCCGAGACCCGCCGCCAGGCGGAGGGTCCGCTCGTACAGCGGCCAGAGCATCTTGGGCCGCATGAACGTCTTGTAGTAGAACCCCGGCGGCAAGAACCTGGATGCCATACCGATGCCCGCGCCGATGTCCAGGCCCAGGCCGGGCCAGCCGTTGATGCTCCGAGCTTCCAGGCCGTCGTACAACTCCACCTGTGTGGCGCGCTGGTCGGGCAGGGTAGAGGCGCCCGTGCCTATCTGGAAAATGGCATTGGGCTCCTCGGCGCCGCCGCCGGCGATACCCCGCGGACGGTGGTACTTGATGCTGCGGTTGACCACTGCCACGCCATTGGCCAGCAGCGCCGATGCCAGGGTATCGCCCTGATAGCCCTGGTAGCGTTTGCCGTTAAAGGTGAACTCCAGCGGTCTCCGGCGGTCGATTCGACCGCCGGACGCCAGACGGTTACGCTGATTCACCGCTTCCCTCCGGTGGGGGCTCGCCCGCCCGATAGACCGACAGTATCTCGAAGGTGTTCGTGTCCCGCGCCACGTTGAACCAGCGGCGGCATCCAGCGGAGTGCGACCACTGCTCCAGGTGGCGGCCGCTGGTGTTTTTACGCATAAACAGGTAGTCGGCCCACTCCTCGTCGGACGCCGCGTCCGGGTCAGGGGGCCGGACGATATGCGCCTCGCCTCCGTAGGAGTACTCCGTCTCCTCTCGCGGGCCGCACCAGGGGCACTCGATCAACAGCATCTGGCTAGACTCCTTATCGGCTCTGCCGACTTCCTCGGAAACGGGGGTGTCCAGAGGGGGATAGACCCCCT
>CAZEDC010000109.1:0-32083 GCA_964510985.1 uncultured Dehalococcoidia bacterium | reverse complement strand
GAGCAGGAGGACGAGCTGGACTCGGTGGAGGACTTTGTCCGCCGCGTCCAGAAGTTCAACCCGCGCCGGCCGGTGGAGCAGATCAGGGGAAGCATTCTCCACAACCTGAAGCAGCTCCCCAACGGCAAGTGGACCTGGAAGTACGACAAGGTCTTGAGGTCGCCTGAGCGGCGGATGTTTCACCAGGACCCCGAGACGGTGGCGCGGCTATGGTGTTACGTCGAAGGCCTCCAGCGACCGACCCTGGTGGTCCGCGGAGCCAAGAGCGACATCGTGGCGCTGGATACGGCGGAGAACATGCACCGTCGGATACCCAATGGTAGGCTGGCAACGGTCGAAGGGGCCGGACACCTTGTCATGGGGGACAACCCATCGGGCTTCCAAAGAGCGGTCACCGAGTTCCTGGCGGGACTGGACTAACTAACCGCCACGGCCGGGCGAGGCGTAATCTGTGAACATCCATGTAGACCAGCAAACGCGCCGTCGGACAGGGCGGACGGGCCTGACGGCCCTGGACGAGGAGCTGGCCTGCCCCGGCTACACCCTTTACGCACCCATGTACGGCCCCGGCGACGTGTACCTGATCGACGTTAAAGCCAACGTGGTCCATACCTGGGACCTGCCCTACCCACCCGGCCTGTACGGGTACCTCCTGCCCAACGGCAATCTGTTTTACATGGGAAAGATTCACGACGAGTCGTGGGACCGTTTTCCGCTCTGGAACCGGTTCAAAGGCGGAGTGATGCTGGAGGTGGATCGTAACGGCAGGGTTATCTGGGAGCACCGTGACGCCGACCACCATCACGACGCCCGGCGGACCCCGTCGGGAGGCGCCGTCTACCTGACCGCCGAGCGAATGCCTGACGATCTGGCCGCCAGGGTGAAGGGTGGAGTACCGGGCAGCGAGGCGAATGGAATGTGGGCCGATGTCATCGTGGAGGTGGACGCATCGGGGCGGCGGGTCTGGGAATGGCACGCCTCGGAGCATCTGGACTTCGAACGGGACATCATAACGTTCAACGATCCCCGGGACGAATGGAGCCACGCAAACACGATAGTCCCGCTTGCAGACGACAGGGTCATGGTCAGTTTTCGTAACATCTCGACGGTCGGCATCATCGATAAGAAGAGTGGAGATTTTACCTGGAAGCTGGGTTACGAAGTCCTTGCCCAACAACACGACCCCAGCCTGCTGAACAACGGCAACGTCCTGATATTCGACAACGGCGCCCACCGGAGGGACCAGGCATTGCCCGCGTCGCGAGTCATCGAAGTGAATCCCGGTACTAACGAGGTGGTCTGGGAGTACCGCGACGCGCCGGCATTCAATTTCTTCAGCCCCTACATCTCGGGCGCCCGACGTTTACCCAACGGCAACACTCTCATTACAGAGGGGAATTTCGGCCGCATCTTTCAGGTGACGCCGGACGGGCAGGTGGTCTGGGAGTACATCAGTCCCCACTTTCATGAGGGGCCCGATGGTGTGCCGACCAACTCGGTGTTTAGGGCGACACACTACCAGCCAGACGACACCCCATTTGCACGCCAGGCCTTTTGAGATCGGTCCCAGTCGGGGAGATCGATGGCGAGGAATACGGCGCCGAAGGTGTAAGCGGCAATTGCGGAGGCCCGTTGGCCGTGTTACAATGCTCGAAAGAAAAAGGGGAAAAGAGAGAGAAACCCAGGAGATGGGATTGGACAAGGCTGAGAAGCAGGCCATAATCAGCGAGCATCAGACTCACGAGAACGATACAGGCTCGACTGAGCTTCAGGTAGCCGTACTTACGGCCCGAATCATCCAGCTAACCGACCACCTCAGAGCCCACAAACACGACGAAGGAACTCGTCGTGGTCTCCTCAAGATGGTGGGGCGCCGACGTAGGCTGCTCCGCTACCTCAACAGGGAAGATGTGGGCCGATACAGGACTCTCATCACTAAGCTCGGCCTCAGAAGATAGCACCCCGGTGGGTGCTATCTCTCTAGTTGCTCTTCCCCCACAGGAGGTCTTACCTATTCATGTCATCTATTGTTAGCCGTAAAGTCAGCCACGAGACCCTCACGCTCGAAACCGGGAAACTCGCCCAACAGGCCAACGGTTCCGTTCTCCTTCGCTTCGGCGACTGCGTGATTCTGACCACCGCCACCATGAGCAAGCCAAGGGAAGGCATCGACTTCTTCCCGCTGACCATCGAGTTCGAGGAGCGGCTCTACGCCCGGGGGAAGATCCCCGGCAGCTTCTTCCGTCGGGAGGGCAGGCCCAGTTCCCACGGAACACTCATCGCACGAATGACGGACAGACCGATCCGGCCCCTGTTTCCCGAGGGATTCCGCAACGAGGTCCAGGTGGTCGTCACACCGCTATCGATAGACCAGGAGACTCCACTGGAGGTCCTCTCCATCTTAGCGGCCTCGACGGCCCTGTCCATCTCCGACATCCCATTCGAAGGGCCCATCAGCGCCACCCGCATGGGATACGTAGATGGCGAGTTGGTGGCCAATCCCACCTACTCCCAGCTTGAGGAAAGTACGCTGGACCTGATCGTCGCCGGCAGCAAGCAGGGTGTGGTCATGGTCGAGGCCGGCGCCAACGAGGCGGCGGAAGACCTGGTGCTGGAGGCAATCAAACGGGCCCAGGAGGTCAACCTGGAGGTCATCGAACTCCAGGAGGAGCTGGTCCGGTCCATTGGGAAGCCCAAGGCCGGCTTCACGGCTGAGAATCACGTGGAAGGGTTGGACGACCGGGTGGCCGCCGTGCTGAACGGGAGACTAACCTCCGCCTTCGCGACCTCGTCGGGAAAGGTTGACCTGAACAACCAGCTCGACACCTTGAAGGCCGAGGTCATCGAGAAGTGTGGGGAGGACCACGGAGCAAAGCCACTGGCCCGCGCATTCGAGGCCCAGGTGGAGAAGGAGTTCCGGGCCGGGCTTCTGGAGCGTGGTAAGCGGCCGGATGGGAGAGGGCTCCGCGAGATCAGGCCCATCTCCAGCGAGGTCGCGTTACTGCCTAGAACCCACGGCACCGGGCTGTTCACTCGCGGCGAGACCCAGATTCTGTGCGTGGCCACGTTGGGCTCGGTCGGAGACGCCCAGAAGCTCGACACCCTGAGCCCCGAGGAGACCAAGCGGTTCACCCTGCACTACAACTTCCCGCCCTACTCGGTGGGAGAAGCGCGTCGGATGACCGGTCCCGGAAGGCGGGAGGTCGGCCATGGCGCCCTGGCAGAACGGGCGTTGGCGCCCGTAATACCCGACCAGGAGGAGTTCCCGTACACACTGCGTCTGGTGTGCGAGGCCCTGAGTTCGAACGGTAGCACTTCCATGGGCAGCGTCTGTGCCGCAACGCTGGCACTGATGGACGCCGGCGTACCCATCAAGACGCCCATCGCGGGGATTTCCGTGGGCCTGATCGCCGACGACGACGGCCGGTATGTAACCTTCACCGACATCCAGGGCCTTGAAGACCACATGGGAGACATGGACTTCAAGGTGGCGGGCTCTCGGCAAGGGATCACCGCCATCCAGCTGGACATCAAAGCCAAGAGCATCGGCTATGACGTGATCAAGGACGCGCTGGAACAGGCGCGAGAGGCGCGGTTGTTCCTCTTGGACCGCATCGCAGAGACCATAAGCGACGCGCGTCCGGAGATGAGTCCCTTCGCCCCTCGGATGACGCGCATCAGCATTCCCGTAGACAAGATCGGAGCGGTCATCGGCCCCGGCGGCAAGATGATACGGAGTATCGTCGAGGAGACCAAGGCCACTATCGATATCCAGGATGACGGCACCGTTATCATCGGCTCGGCCGATGGCGACGCATCCGAAAAGGCAATCAAAATAATCCAGGGCCTGACCCGGGAGATCCAGATCGGGGAGATCTTCACCGGCAAGGTCGTCAAGATCGCCAGTTTCGGCGCCTTCGTGCAGCTATTGCCCGGCAAGGACGGGATGGTCCATATCAGCGAGCTCGCCGACTACCATGTTCCGAGCGTCGAGGACGTGGTGAAGCTGGGCGAGGAGGTGACGGTCATCGTCACCGATATCGATCCCATGGGCCGGGTTAAGCTCTCCCGAAGGGCGCTGTTAGGGTCGGACGAGTCCGGCGACCGTCCCGCCGGCAGGCAGGAATCCGCGGGCCAACCTACAAGTCAGGGAAGGGGTCTCAGGCCCGGAGGTTCCAGACCACCCTATCAGGGCGGCCGGCCGGGCGGCGACCAGAGGGGCGGTTACAGGCCCCAGGGTCCGAGGCCGGGCGGGCAGACAGGCGGCCCGCGACACTCGGACCGCAGACCTCCTAGATAAACCCTAGACAAAAATATACCGCTGGGGTACAGCCATGGAACCCATCAATGTTGTGATCAACGGCGTGCTGGGGAAGATGGGGCGAGAGGTGCTCGCCACGGCCTGCCGGGAGGCAGACCTGGTCCCGGTGGGCGGCGCCGACATCACGGCCGAGCAAGGCCCCTACCCCCTACCCGACGGCTCCGGGACTATGCCCGTTTCCGATAAGCTCAACGACGTGCTGAGCGACGCCAATGTGGTGGTAGACTTCGCCGGGGCGGATGGCGCCATGACGGCCATCCGCGTGGCGGCCGCGAACAAGGTCAACGTGGTCGTCGGGTCTACGGGGCTGAGCGACGCCGACGTTAAGGAGGCCGAGGGCCTCTCGCAGAAGCACCAGGTGGGCATTGTGATCGCGCCCAACTTTGCGCTGGGCGCGGTGCTGATGATCCACCTGGCCAGGGAGTCGGCCCACTTCTTCGACTACGCCGAATTGACCGAGATCCACCACGAGGCCAAGATCGACGCTCCGTCGGGAACGGCGCTGGCCATCGCCAGGGCCGCGGCGGAGGGTAAGGGCGGCGAGTTCGTCGGACCCAAGGCCGAAAAAGAGATCCTGCCGGGCACCCGCGGAGGCGACTACCAGGGGATGAACATCCACAGCGGCCGTATGCCCGGCCGTATGGCCCACCACGAGCTGGTGTTCGGCACCCTGGGCCAGACCCTGACCATTCGACACGACTCGATCAACCGCGAGAGCTTCATGCCCGGTGTGGTGCTGGCCATTCGAGAGGCCGTCAAGGCCCCCGGTTTCACCTACGGCCTGGAGAAGGTGCTGGGACTGTAGGAGGGACGTAACTCTCCGAACTCGATCGGCTCTGGCCCCCCTCGCGCGTCACTCAGCACCTATCTTGAAGATGTTGCGCCTTCCCTGGATTTATGCTTTAAAAGCCGGTATTATTTCCCATAAGACAGGTGTTCATGGAGGAGACGGTGGACGATTGCAGAATAGCGGTTATCGGGGCGACCGGTGCGGTCGGCCAGGTGTTCTTGCGGATCATCGAGGAGCGCAAGTTCCCGGCCGGCTCTCTGAGACTCTGCGCGTCCAAACGCTCTGTGGGTAAGTCGCTGACGGTCAACGGCCGGGAGTTGACCGTTGAAGAGGTGACGCCCCAACTGCTGAGTGAGGTGGACATCGCCTTCATCTCCGCGAGCGGCGATGTCAGCCGCGAGATCGCGCCCCTGGCCGTCGAGCAGGGTGCGCTGGTTATCGACGACAGCTCGGCGTTCCGGATGGAACCGGGTGTGCCTCTGGTGGTGCCCGAGGTGAACGGAGACGACCTGGCCGAACACCGCGGCATCGTGTCGATTCCCAACTGCTCCACGACACCCCTGGTCATGGTGCTTAAGCCTCTGCACGAGATAAATCCCGTCAGGCGGGTCGTCGTCGATACATACCAGTCGGTCTCGGGCACCGGCGCGGCGGCGGTGGAGGAGCTGCGGGTGCAGTCAAAGCAGTTGCTGGAGGGCCGGAAAGTCGAGCCTTCGCAGTACCCTCACCAGATAGGGTTCAACGCGCTGCCCCACATCGAGCCTTTCCAGGAGAACGGCTACACCCGTGAAGAGATGAAGATGCTGCATGAGACCCGGAAAATCCTCCACGCACCGGAGATAGAGGTCTCGGCCACATGCGTGCGTGTGCCCGTAATGGTCAGCCACAGCGAGGCGGTCCACGTCGAGTTCACCGACCCCATAGAGCCGTCGACGGTGCGGGAGGTCCTGTCGGGTTTCCCAGGAATCACCGTTCTGGACGAGCCCGCCTCAAACGTATATCCTATGCCCGTGGAAGCAGCGGGCGAGGACGACGTTTTCGTGGGTCGTATCCGCCGGGACATCTCTCACCCCAGCGGTATCGCCATGTGGATCGTGTCCGACAACCTCAGGAAGGGCGCCGCTCTTAATGCGATTCAGATCGCCGAGGAAGTGCTGAGCCGGGGGCTATTGTTGGCTCCTGGCGGGAGGGTCTAGTCATGGTTGAGATCGGAAGGGTCCTGACTGCGATGGTGACCCCATTCGATGAGGAAGGGGAGATCGACTATCCCCAGGCCCGCAAGCTAGCCAGGGGCCTGATCGACTCGGGTAGCGACGGACTGGTTATCGGCGGCACGACCGGCGAGTCGCCCTCGATGTCGGACGAGGAGAAAGTCCGGCTGTTCGCCGAGGTCAAGGAGGAGATCGGCGACACGGGTGCGGTCATCGCCGGCGCAACCGACAACAACCACCGCAAATCGGTGGTGCTGTCGAAGGAGGCGGAAGGGGTCGGCGTGGACGGCCTTCTGCTGACGGTACCGGCCTACAACAAGCCCCAGCAAGAAGGGCTCTACCAGCACTTCAAGGCGCTGGCTGAAGCTACATCTCTGCCGGGGCTGCTCTACAACGTGCCTTCCCGGACCGCACTTAACATGACCGCCGAGACCACGCTGCGGCTGGCGGAGATCGACAACATCATCGGGGTGAAAGAGGCGTCCAGCGACCCGGTGCAGATCACGCGAATTGTCGACGGTGCGCCGCCGGGATTCCGTGTATGGTCGGGCAACGACGACGAGACCTTCTCTATCGTGTGCGTCGGAGGTTACGGGATCGTGAGCGTCGCGTCGAATATCATCGGCAACCAGATCAAGGCCATGATCGGCATGATACTGGAGGGCGACGTCGAGAGAGCCGCTAAAGAGCACCGCCGGCTGCTACCCATCTTCAAGGCCCTTTTCTGGGTGACGAACCCGGTGCCCATCAAGTACGCGGTCAACCGGGCCGGATTCAACGCTGGCAAGCCCAGGCTGCCGATGGTCGAAGCGGACGGCGCATTCAAGGCCCGGTTCAACCCGGTGATGGACCGGTACGCCGTCGACCTGCCGGTCGACGGCGCGGCCTAATAGGGACCATCCCGCGGAGTCCGTCGCTTCCTCGTTAATCCCCTACCCGCCTTCGAGCGGATTTTGGTCTTCCCCCCGGAGAATTCGGGCTTCGGTTCTCAGGTTGGCACGGTTACCAGTGGCTATTATCCCGGGAGTTTTCACGGGCCGCAAGGAGGAAAACATGCCTAAGTACATAACGCTTGTAAATTTCACCGATCAGGGGATACGGACCATCAAAGACCTACCCAAGCGCTGGGATGGCGCGCGCAAGGCCATCGAGGCCACGGGCGGCAGTATCGAGTACTACCTGACGATGGGCCGGTACGATGCCGTGATTATCACCGAGTTCCCCAGTGACGAAGTTGGCGCCATAGCGGCGTTGTCCATTGGGAGCCAGGGTAACGTCCGCACCGAAACCCTCAAGGCATTCGATGAAGGGGAGACTCGCGGGATCGTACAAGGGGTACCACCGCAGTAGCAGGTCTGCGGGGGGAATCGCCTAACCAGCGACGGTCGATCCAGGAAAGATCCCGGGAGGCCCGTATAGTACGGTCCTGGCTTATATGAAGGGCTCTCGACGGCCCGGGGGGCCCTTCATTCGATAGCTCGGGCTGCCGCCGCGGTGATCGGAGCGTGGGGTTTTGCGCCCCACGCTCCTCTGATTTGATAAGGGAGTAACTCTCGGACCTGAGAGGTCGGTGGGGAGTTCGATATCGTCTCCCAGGGATTCGTGAAGCTGCGATCCCGCAACGCCACCGGCCAGGCTTCTTCTCTATTTGCAGCAATATGTGTATACTTGTGGCTTCAATCAATGTTGATGGACAGGAGAGAGCATCATGTACGGGACGATATTCCGACTAAAGGTTAAAAAAGGCCAGGAGCAGAAGGTCGTCGAGGTTTTTGAAAAGTGAGAGCGGGAGCATAAGCCCAACGTAAAAGGCGCTATCGGTGGCCTTCTATTGAAGCCCGATAAGAAGTCCGGAGAGCTGGTCGGCGTGGCGGTGTTCGAGGACAAAGCATCGTACGAAGCCAACGCCGACAACCCCGAACAGCACAAATGGTTTGGGAGCCTGCGGGACCTGCTTACCGAGGACCCGGCGTGGGAGGACGGGGAGTACGTGTCCGGGGGACTGGGTTAGCGGGTCTCTTCGACGGAGGGGCCCCGGCGTTGCCGCTCTTGGAAAAGCCCTGGGCCGCAGGCCGCACTGCCATTAGGCCAGTGAGACGGAGATGAGGACCGGCTCAGACCGATGACGGCGTCGATAAGACCGGCCGTACCAGCACGGTCTCGTGTCGATGCGGGCCGGTGGAAATGATGTCTATGGAGCAGTTGATGAGTTCCTGGAGACGGTCAACGTAGGACCGGGCCTCTCTGGGTAGCTCTTCCAGACGGGTTACGCTGGCGGTAGGGCTGTCCCACCCCGGGTGCTCCTCGTAGACGGGCTTACAGTGCTCCAGGGCGGCGAATCCCCCCGGGAACCGCTCCATCCTTTCACCGTTATGCTCGTAGGCGGTGCATATCTTCACCGAGTCGAAACCGTCCAGCACGTCCAGGCGGGTCAGCACGGCAGAGGTGTAGCCGTTCACCTGCGCGCTGTAACGTGCCGCCACCGCGTCGAACCAGCCCACCCTTCTGGGCCGTCCCGTCGTCGTACCGAACTCCTGGGCCAGGTCCCGGATCTTCTCGCCGGTCTCGTCTAGCAGCTCGCTTGGGAACGGGCCAGCGCCCACGCGGGTGGAGTACGCCTTGAAGACCCCGATAATTCCGGAGATGTGCCCCGGCGGAATCCCCAGACCGATGCAGGCACCTCCGATGGTCGAGTTAGAGGACGTCACGAAGGGGTAGGTGCCGTGGTCCAGGTCGAGAAGGGCTCCCTGAGCTCCTTCCAGCAGAATGCTTTTCCCGTTCTCCAGGGCGTCGTGCACGATCTGCTCGACCGGAGCGATAAGGGGCGTCAGCCGCTCTGCCCACCCGCGACACTTCTCGAATACGTCGTCAAAGGCCAGAGGCGGAGCACCGTATATCTTGGTGATCAGGGCGTTGTTGTAGTCCAGGATGCTCTTCAGGCGGGGCATGAGCGATTCCAGGTCCAACAGGTCCGCGGCACGAATACCGGTCCGGGCCGCCTTGTCGCTGTAAGTGGGTCCGATGCCCTTTCGTGTGGTGCCCAGGGCGTCCCCGCCGCGGGCAGTCTCGGCCAGACCGTCCAGCATGACGTGGTAGGGCATAATGAGGTGTGTCCGCTCGCTCAGGACAAGCCGGTCGGAGATATCGATGCCCCGATTGAGCAGGCCCTCGATCTCTCCCAGCAGCACATCGGGATCGACGACCACGCCGTTCCCAATAACACAGAGGGCCTGAGGCCAAAAAATCCCTGATGGGACCAGGTGTAATGAGAACTGCCCGTCGTCGTTAAATACGGTGTGGCCTGCGTTGTTACCCCCGGCGAACCGAGCGACTATGTCTGCGTCTCGGGAGAGGAAGTCGATGATCTTCCCCTTCCCTTCATCACCCCACTGAGCCCCAAGAACGGCATATGCCGGCATCCCATCCCCCTTCGCAAGCGTTAAAAAACTTCCATCCTGCTGCCATTCGACCCCTCGCGACCCCGCGACATTTGGGTCATTTTCTTCAAAGAGCGGGTGGTTTCACCCGTGGGGCAACGGATGGAAATTTCCAGCGGGAAGTATAGCAGAAAAAGAGCTTGTTGAAAAGGTACCCAGGCCGTCCAAGGCGCCTACGCCATACCTGCGACGCCGTTATCATCAGACGTGTTATCATCTTGCTGGGAGGGCGTAATAAATGAAGTTTGGAGTCGCGATAACTACCTCTGTGACACCGGCGGTGACGGAGAAGGCCCAGGTGGAGTTCGTGCATCGCCTGACGCCGGTGATCGAGGGGGCGGGTTTCGACTCCATATGGGTCAGCGACCGAACGGTGTACCCGGCGGACATGGCCAGCCGTTACCCCGACCGGTTCGGGCCGGGACGCCTAAATCCCGACGCGCAGAACATCCTCGAGGCGCTGACCACGCTTAGCTTCGTGGCGGGAGCGACCAGCAGGGTCCGGCTTGGAATCAGCGTGCTGGTGCTGCCGTTCCGAAACCCGGTGCTCAACGCCAAGATGGTCACCACGCTGGACGTTCTGTCCGGAGGGCGGGTAATCTACGGCGTCGGAGTTGGCTGGATGCCCGAGGAGTTCGAGGCGATGGGTGCGTCCTACGAGCATCGCGGCGCGCTGACCGACGAGCACATCGAAATGTTCAAGGCGTTGTGCACCCAGGACGTTCCGGAGTACCGCGGACGCCACCTCAGCACTGAGGGGAATACGTTTTACCCCAAACCCGCGCAGAAACCACACCCTCCGATATGGATCGGGGGCAATACGGGTCTGGCCCTTCGGCGGTCGGCCAGGCTGGGAGACGGCTGGCATGGGATCAGACAACCGCCTGAGGAGTTGTCGGAGAAGAGAGAGACCCTTCGGAGGCTGTGCCGGGAGTACGGTCGTGATCCCGAATCGGTCCAAGTCACGCTGAGGGCGACCGTCAAATTGGGCGAGCCACAGCGGTCTCCGAGCGGGGACCGTGTACCGCTCACAGGGCAGACGGGCGAGATCGTAGACGACTTGAAGCGATACCAGGATGCCGGGTTGGAGTATCTGGTGTTGTCCACGGCGGCAGATGACACCGACTCGACCATCAACGCATTGGAACGCTGGGCCGACGAGGTGGCCCCCCGGGTGTAGCGAAAATCCACAGCCGGGCCCCGAAGGCCAGGTTCCGATCTTCCTTGTGGAGGCCTACGCCGGGTGACCCCATAAACCAGTCAACAAAATCAGGAGTAGAGAGTGTACGACTTTCACACGCATACGTTTCTTAGCGACGGCGTGCTTTCGCCCATCGAACTGATTCGCCGTGCCCACCGCATCGGGTACCAGGCGTTTGCCATCACCGACCACGTCGGACCCGGCAACATGGAGTTTGTCCTCAAGACGCTGATAAAGGACTGCGAGATGGCCTCCAGCCGGTGGGATATTTTAGCCCTTCCGGGCGTCGAGATCACCCATACACCCAAGGAAGACATAGACCGGCTGGCCCAGGAGGCCAGGGAGCTGGGCGCCAGAGTGGTCAACGTTCACGGCGAGACCATAGTCGAGCCGGTGGAGCCGGGGACCAACCTGGCAGCGGTCTCCTCTACCAACGTTGACATCCTGGCGCACCCCGGACTCATCACGGCCGAGGAGGTGCAGATAGCCACCAAGAACGGCGTGTACCTGGAGTTGTCGGCGAGAAAAGGACACGGCTTTGCAAACGGACACGTCGCGAGGATGGCCCGCGAAGCCGGAGCGCGGATGGTCCTGGACTCGGACGCCCACGAGCCGGGGGACCTGCTGACACCCGAGATCGCCATCAAGGTGGCGGTCGGCGCCGGCCTGAAGGAGATTGAGGCGCGCTCCCTCCTGGACGACGAGCCCTTGAAATTCCTGGCCAAGGTCGGGGTGCGTTAGCGGTTTCTCCACCCCACCTTCACGGGCCGGTGTCCCGCCGGCCGTAGCTGCGGGCGTGGCGGATGACCGCCGCCAGGGCGCTGTCATCGCCGAAGCCACCCGCCTTGGTGATAACGAACCGGCCTCCGGCCTTGCCGCCGGACAGGATGCCCATCGGTATGCCGGGTGCGATCTCGCCCGTCAGCTCGATACCCTCCGTTCGCAGTCCGGCCAGGACGCTGTAGGCGGTCTCACCGCCTACCAGGATGAGCCCGCTCATTGGCGTCTCCGTGACCAGGGAACTCGTAACCGACTGGAGGAAGGCCGCGAGACAAGCGGCGGTATCCCGCCCCCTGACCAGCGAGGTGACCGGGGCCAGGACCCGGTCGGGATTGCTCCAGGTCAGGCCGACGTCGTCCGCACGAGCGAAAGCGTCGCGAGCTGCATCCATTATCCGCGCTCGCTCCCCAGCCGCACTGGAGGATGAGTGCAACAGTGCGTCCACGTCAATGGGAACCAGCGAGAGCCTGTCCATCTGCTTCGCCAGACGTAGCTGGGCCTGCGTCACGGGGCTGAGGCTGCCGGAGACCAGGAGGAACGGCCCGGAGGGAAACCGGTGCGGATGTTTCTCCGCTACGCCGATCCCCTGTTTCATCATCCCGGCGGCGACGGCGTAGGCGAGACCGGCCGAACCCACGGCCAATTCTTCTGAGTGGTTGCTCTCCAGCGCTGTCGCTATTTTTTCAAGGTGTCTATCGTCAACAGCGTCCAGGACCACGATCCTGTAGCCTTGAGCCAGGATATTTTCGATCCGCCCCTCTATACCGGCCTCGCCCCATTCAACGTCCGTAAGGGTCACCAGTCCCACCCTATGACCGGTCTGGTCCTCGAGCAGTTCGACGACCGAAGATGTCTCTCGATCTCTCGCCACCGGCTTGTCACCGGCAAATACGACCCCTGCCCGGACGGTACGGCCCATGGCCGGAAATGCGGGACAAACGAAGGCGGTGCGTGCGCCGGACGCGTCCAACGTGGCCAGGATTTCGAGTCCGACGTGGCCCTGCAGCGTGGAGTCGATCTTTTTGTAGAGCCGGGCGCAACCCTGCCGCAGCAGCAGTCCGGTAGTCTTACGGACGGTCTGGGAAACCGCGGCGGAGTGCACGTCTCTGGTCTGGGTGTTGTAGCAAAGAACGTGGTTGGGGCCGGTCTGGGGCGGCGATACCGACGGAGACGGCATCACACGGGCGGTCAGGCCGTGGGCAGCGAAGGCTCCACTGGCGTCCATGGCTCCGGTCAGGTCGTCGGCGACGATGCCGACCAGCGGTGTTGGCGCCCGGCGCATAGTTCCTAATTCCTATCGGGGTTTGTATAATGGGGCCGGCGTTTCCGTCGCCAGCAATGATACCATCCGCCCTTGGCCGCGACACGGCAGGCATCCACTTCAGAGGGGCGGAACCGCGAATAACCTACGGACCAGGACAAAAAATTGCCAGCAGCAGCCCTCGACGGCGTCAAGGTACTGGACCTGACTCATCACATCGCCGGGCCGTATTGCACCAAGCTGCTGGCCGACTTCGGGGCCGAGGTCATAAAGATCGAACGGCCGGCCGTGGGCGACCCCGCCCGACGGATGGGCCCTTTCGCCGGTGAGGAACAACACCCTGACAAGAGCCTGCCGTTCCTCTACCTCAACACTAGCAAGCACAGCGTCACCCTGGACCTCAAGTCAGACACCGGTAAGGACATCATCGTAAAGCTGGCGACGCAATCGGACATCCTCGTGGAGAATTTCCGCCCCGGTGCGATGGCCTCTCTGGGACTGGACTACGAGAGTCTCAGCCGGTTGAATCCCGCTCTGGTGATGGTGTCGATATCGAACTTCGGCCAGACCGGTCCGTACCGCGATTACGAGGCCACGGAGATCGTCGAGTACGCCCTGGGCGGCCTTGGATACGTCTTCGGCTCGGACCTGCGCGAACCCCTGAAGCACGCCCTGCACCAGGCCCAGTTCAAGGCGGGCGTGAACGCCGCGGGCGCGGCGAGCATCGCTCTGTACCATCAGCGGCTGACCGGCCAGGGCCAGTGGGTGGACGTTTCGGTCCAGGAGTGCGTAGCCGCGGGGTTGAGGGATACGATCAACCTGTACACCTACACGGGCGGGATTCGAGGACGGCAGCCCGCCCATAGCGCCGAGATCCCCCGGACGCCCTTCCAGACCAGAGACGGCCACATCGTTCCCGTCACCCTCGGGGCCGTGGACTGGGAAACCGTCGCCGATTTCGTCGGCCGGCCCGAGCTAAAGGAGCCGAGGTTCTCGACGCCCACGGGCCGGCTGGAAAACGCCACAGAGCTTAACGCTATAGTCACCGAGGCGTTCGCCCAACGGGAGAAGTTCGAGATATTCGAAACGTCGCACCAGCGCAGAGGGTTCATCTACGGTGTGGTCCAAAGCCCGGCGGACGTGGTTTCCAACTCACAGTACCGGCACCGTGGGTTTTTTGCCGACATCGAGCATCCGGTGGCGGGAAAGGCGACCTATCCCGGGGCACCGTTCAAGATGAGCCGAACACCCTGGAAGGCCCGGCCGGCCGCTCCGACTCTGGGCCGGCATAACCAGGAGGTCCTGGGCGATAGATTGGGACTGACACCACCCGAGATTCAGGAACTCCAAGAGACGGGGGTAGTCTAGGTCATGACGCTTCCGCTCGAAGGAGTCCGCATAGCCGAGATGGGGCAGCTCATCGCCATACCACACGCCGCCAAGCTCCTGGCCGACATGGGAGCCCAGGTGGTCCACATCGAGTCCAGCGACCGGCTGGACATGTACCGCACGATCACTCTGTACCGGAACAACGCCGATGGCGAGTACTGGAACCGGGGTGGGAACTGGTACGAGCAAAACCGCAACAAGCTGGGCCTGACCCTGGACCTCAACAAACAGGAGGGTCTGGCCCTCCTGAAGGAGCTTATCAGCGTCAGTGACGTATTCCTGGAGAATTTCACCCCTCGTGTGATGAAAAAGTTCGGACTGGAGTACGACGATCTCCGCCGTATAAGGCCCGACATCATAATGGTGTCGTCAACCGGATACGGCCACACAGGCCCCTGGGCCAACCTGGGCGCCATCGGCTTCGCCACCGAGGCGG
The DNA here is from genome assembly GCA_964510985.1 of uncultured Dehalococcoidia bacterium. Taxonomy (GTDB): domain Bacteria; phylum Chloroflexota; class Dehalococcoidia; order Lucifugimonadales; family CAZEDC01; genus CAZEDC01. Next base: position 17,257 of record CAZEDC010000109.1, on the reverse strand, counting down.
CTTCGGGGCTGGCCCACATGACCGGTTACAAGGACGGCCCGCCCCTGCTCCCCGAGGTTCCTTATGCCGATTACGCGGCCGCGGAGCACACCGCCTTCGCCATAATGGCCGCCCTAATCCACCGGGCCCAAACAGGCGAGGGCCAGTTTATCGACGTATCGCAGTCGGAGACGCTGACCGTCACCGTCCCCGAGGCGCTGATGGACTACACGGTCAACGGGCGAATCGAGGAGCGCACAGGAAATCAAGACCCCGCTATGGCGCCCCACGGCTTCTATCCGTGCCGGGGAGACGACTCCTGGATAGCCATCGCGGTGGCGTCCGACGACCAGTGGCGCGCGCTTTGCGAGGTTCTTGGCAGAGCCGCCTGGCTGGAAGACAGGCGTTTCGACCATCGTTCCTCTCGGCTGGAACACGTTGACGAGCTGGACAGTATGCTGGGCGAGACGACCGGCGCCTGGGACCACCGCGAATTGATGGACGCTCTTCAAGCCAGGAGGGTGCCTGCCGGGGCGGCGCTGACCAGCAAGGAACTCTTATTCGACCCGCACCTTGGAGCGCGGGGCTTCTACGAGACTGCCACGCATCACCCCAGCACCGGGATGCCTCCCCTGCCCTACACCGGGCGACCGTGGACCATGTCCGAGACGCCGGGCGGGACGAGGCGGGCGGCGCCGATAATGGGTGAGCACAACAGGCTGGTGCTGGGGGATATTCTGGGACAGTCCGACTCTGCGCTCCAGGCGCTGGAGGCGGAGGGAGTGATCGGCTGCGAGTCGGCGCGGCACCGTCCACCCAGGGTGGAGCCGATTGAGGAGCAAAAGCGTAAGGGCCTTATAGTGGACTTCGACCGCGATTTCGAGCGTCGGGTCAGGGAAGAGTACGGGGCCTAGTACTCATCCTGACCTGACAGGTAAAGCGTCACCATGTCAACTAGCCCTGGGGTCGTAGCCAGCTCCGGTGGCTGCTCTGCGGATTTGTACACATAGATCCCAACATCCCACAGGGACATTCACGTTAAACCGGCCAATCCTTGCCGTCCATATGGCACCAGCGCTATAATCACACGTGCGTGTCTCGTATGGCGCATCGCCATGCGATTCAGGCGGAATATATAATACCGATATCAAAGGGTTGAGTGCAGATGTCAGGGCCACTGACCATTGCCATCGACGGCCCGGTAGCGTCCGGAAAGACGGTCGTCGGGAGACTGCTGGCCGAGCGGCTGGGATGCCGGTTCCTGGACACCGGCATCATGTACCGCGCCGTTACATGGGCCGCCATCCAGCGGGGCACGGAACTGGACGACGATGCAGCCCTCACCAGGCTGGTCGAATCGGCGGAAATCCGGCTTGTGCTCGCCGAGGGCGGAGACAGGCTGACATTGAACGGCCGGGACATCACCGACCACCTCAGGTACCCCGAGGTCGAGCGCGGCGTGTCTCCCGTGTCCACGGTCTCGGGCGTCAGGTCGGCCCTGGTGGCGCAGCAGCGGGCTATAGCCGAAGAGGGGTCCATCGTCATGGTGGGTCGTGACATCGGCACCGTGGTGCTGCCCGACGCGCGAGTTAAAGTGTACTTGAAGGCCTCACCGGAGGTGCGGGCCCGTCGGCGACTGCTGGAACTGAAGGAAAAGGGGCAGACAGCCGAATATGGGCAGGTTGTGGATGGTTTGATGCGCCGTGATAAGATAGACAGCGAGCGCGCAGACTCGCCTCTGCGTCCCGCCGAGGACGCAATCGAGTTAGTCACCGACCGTATGGACATCGACGAAGTGGTCCAGAAGGTCGCGGCCATGGTTGAAGAAAACAGATGCTGACTCCCTTCATCTACCCCATTTTGAACACTGCTCAGAAGGGGATCCTGAAGCTGTTCTCCGACTGGAAGGTGACAGGCAGGGATCAGGTCCCTCCCATGGGACCGCTGCTCATCGTCGCCAACCACCAGAGCAACGTCGACGCTTCACTGTTGTGCGCGAGCCTGCCTCGGCGTATACACTTTCTGGCCAAGCACACGATCTTCCAGGGTCCCGGCGCCAACTGGTTCCTGCAGTCCTACGGCGCCTTTCCGCTGAACCGGTTCGGTCCCGACCCAAGGGCTTATCGATGGGCACTGGGTCAACTGGAGAGCGGTAATGCCTTAGTTATATTTCCCGAGGGCACGCGGAGCAATGGAAGCCTGCAACGGGGTCTACCCGGCGTGGTCCGGCTGGCGATGAAGTCTCAAGCGCCCCTGCTACCGGTGGGCATAACGGGGACGGCGCACATTGGGTCGTGGAAACGCGTTTTCAATCCCACAGGAACAATCAGGGTCAACGTGGGCACAGTCTTCACTCTCCCACACGTAGAGGGCCGGATCAGTGCCGACGTCGCCCAGTCGATGACTGACATGATAATGCACCGGATCGCCGCGCTTCTCCCCGAGAGCTATCGAGGAGTCTACAAGCTGGTATCGGGAAATGGACCCACGGAGACCGCCGCCGATTAACCGGACAGGTGGCCTGAGAGGGAGACGCCCGGAATGAAACATTCGGCTCCGCAGCGCATAGCCGGCTCACACCGAGGTGGACTATGTGTGGAATCATAGGATACACGGGGCAGAGACCGGCAGCCCCCATCTTGATGAAGGGCCTGTCCAGTCTCGAATACCGTGGTTACGACAGCGCCGGAATCGCCGTCCTGGCTCCCAACGGAGAACCGATAGTGCACAAGACGTCGGGCAAGCTGTCGAGGCTGAAAGAGGCTCTGCGGAGTGGGTTGCCCGAAGGCACGACTGGAATCGGCCACACCCGTTGGGCGACCCACGGGGGGCCGACCGATTTCAACGCACACCCCCACACCGACTGCCAAGGCGACGTTATGGTGGCCCACAACGGCATTGTCGAGAACTATATGGAGCTGAAGAGCGAACTCCAGGCCCAGGGTCACGTCTTTCAATCGCAGACCGACGCCGAATGTATTCCTCACCTCATCGAGTCCTATCTCCACAAGGAGTATTCCCTGGAGGATGCCCTCCGGGCGACGGCCGTTCAGATCCGTGGCGCCAACGCGATAGTGGCCCTCTCGAAGAATGAGCCGGATAAGATCGTGGCCGTCAGGCTGGGAAACGCCGGTGGAATCGTGGTGGGGTACGGTGAGGATGAGATGCTCCTCGCCAGCGATCTCCCGGCTCTGCTGACCCACACCAGGAACGTGGTGTACCTGACCGGCGGAGAGCTGGCGACCGTCACTCAGGCGGAGGCGCGTTATTCGCTGCTGGATGGCTCGCCTATCGAGAAAGTCGCGTCTCGCGTCCCTTACGACGCTGTGTCTGTGGCTAAGGCCCCGTATCCGCATTTCATGCTAAAAGAGATCAACGAACAGCCCGAGGTCGTCATCGATACCCTGCGGGGCCGGGTCTCGTTCGACGTGCCCGACGTTACCCTGGAGGACTTTCCCTTTACAGACGAAGAGATAAACAGCTTCGAGAGGGTGGTGGTGCTGGGGATGGGGACCAGTCTACACACCGCCATGGTCGGACGGACTTGGATGGAGTCCCTGACCCGCATCGCAACGGAGGCGGACAACTCGTCAGAGTTTCGGTACCGAGACCCGGTCGTTGACGAGCGCACGTTGGTGGTGTCTATTTCGCAGTCAGGCGAGACCGCAGACACACTGGCGGCGATGGAGGAGGCATCGAAGAAGGGCGCACGACAGATCACGCTCTGTAATTACGGCGGCACGCAGACGACCCGTATCGCCGACGGCACGGTCCTTATCCGAGCCGGTCTCGAGATTGGAGTCGCCGCCAGCAAAACCTTCGTTTGCTCGCTGACGGCGCTGTACCTACTGGCCCTGCACCTGGGGATCAAACGAGGCACGCTGGGGCAGGAGCGTCTCGGTAACCTGGTAAAGGAGCTGGCACAGCTCCCACACAAGCTGGGAACACTCCTCTCCAACCAGTCACAGTACGAGGCCCTGGCACGCCGGTACTTCGACTGCACCGACTTCCTATTCTTGGGACGGGGAATCAACTTCCCGCTGGCAATGGAAGGGGCGCTGAAGCTGAAAGAGATCAGCTACATCCATGCCGAGGGGTATCCAGCCGGCGAGATGAAACACGGGCCCATCTCACTTATAGACGAAAACATGCCCGTGGTAACGCTGATACCCGAGGACGACCTCTACGAGAAGATGCTCAATAACGTCAACGAGGTGAAGGCCCGTGGCGGCAGGGTATTGGCAGTCGCCACCGAAGGCGATACGGATGTGCTCAGCCGCGCCGACGACGTGATATATATTCCGCAAGCGTCGTCCATGGTCACGCCAATGCTGATGGCCGTGCCGATGCAATTGCTGGCCTATCAAATAGCGGTCCGCCGCGGCTGCGACGTAGACCAGCCCAGGAACCTGGCCAAGTCCGTGACCGTGGAGTAGGACGCTTTCGGGATGCCATAGGGACCTGGGCATTTAGGAGCACACGATGATCCCACACGTTTCAAAGTTCGGCATATACCTCAACCCCGCGGAGCGCAAGGTAGTCCGCATAACATCCCCCTACTGGTTCCCCGAACCCCCTGACTGGGTCTACCTGACCAGGGAAGTCAACGCTACTCTCCTGGAGATTCGCGACGTCGTGAGGGAGAAATCCCTGGCGGAGGACCCCGATTCGGTGACCTGGGGCCGGATACCCCTCAAAGACTGACGACTGCCCGACTCCGGTCGACCCCATTGACTCAGAGGTAAAGCCTTTGAGCCGACGTGGACCGGGAGCGTCCCATGTCCAGCGTGCGGGCGCTTGTTGACAACGTGGCTGGGCTGGCGTAATATTCCTCTTGGCAGTCTCCCGGCGAGACTGCTAATTTGTGTATAGCGTGTCAGTAGCAACCTTAGGAGGGTATCCCGAATATGGCAGCAAAAGCCAAAGTCCCGTTCAAGCCTATGGGCAACAGGGTCGTCGTTAAGCCCAGCGAGTCCGATGAGCAGATAAGTTCCGGCGGAATATACATCCCCGACACCGCCAAGGAGAAGCCCCAGGAAGGAACGGTCGTTGCCGTGGGACCCGGGCGAGTATCCGATGACGGCACGCGAATCCCCATGGACGTCGCGGTTGGAGACACTGTGGTCTATTCCAGGTATTCCCCGCAAGAGTACAGGGAGGGAGACACCGAGTACCTGATCTTGCGCGAGGACGACATCCTTTTCAAGAAATAATCGACCAGTCCGTTCAAGGAGGAACTAGTGGCTAAACAGTTAACGTTCAGCGAGGACGCGCGGGCCGCCATGAAGCGCGGTATCGACACCATGGCGAGCACCGTCGGAGTGACCCTGGGCCCCAGGGGGAGAAACGTGGTACTGGACAAGAAGTTCGGGCCTCCCCAGGTCTGCAGCGACGGCGTGACCATCGCCAAGGAGATCGAACTGGAGGACCCCTTCGAGAACATGGGCGCCCAGCTCCTGAAAGAGGCCGCCAGCAAGACCAACGACGTGGCCGGCGACGGCACAACTACCGCCACCGTGCTGGCCCAGGCTATCATCCACGAGGGGTTCAAGAACATCGCGGCCGGTGCCAACCCCATGGCTATCAAGCGTGGTATCGAGAAGGGCGTCGCGGCCCTTCGAGGCGCAATCGAGGAGATGTCCAACCCGGTAGAGGGCAGGGTCCAGATCGGCCAGGTGGCCTCCCTGTCGGCCCACGACGAGGAGATGGGCAACCTTATCGCCGATATCATGGAGAAGGTGGGCAAGGACGGAGTCATCACCGTCGAGGAATCCAAGGGCCTCAGCTACGAGCAGGAGTTCGTAGAGGGGATGCAGATCGACCGCGGCTACATCTCTCCTTACTTCATCAACGATCAGGAAAGGATGGAGGTCGCCCTGGATGACCCTTACATCCTTATCACCGACAAAAAGATTTCCGCCGTGGCCGACATTCTTCCCGCGCTGGAGAAGATACTTCAGGTGGGCAAGAACGTCGTCATCGTCGCCGAGGACATAGATGGCGAGGCTCTGGCCACGCTGGTGGTCAACAAGCTCCGAGGCACGCTGTCCTGTGTGGCGGTGAAGGCGCCGGGCTTCGGCGACCGCCGCAAGGCGATGCTGGAGGACATGGCGGTCCTCACCGGCGGCGCGGTAATCAGCGAAGAGGTGGGCCGGAAACTGGACTCGGTGACGGTAGACGACCTCGGGAGGGCGCGCAGACTGGTCGCCAATAAAGAGGACACAACCTTCGTGGACGGCGCCGGCTCCGAGGAAGCCATACAGGGTCGCATCACGCAGATCAAGGCCCAGATCGAGGAGACCACATCTGACTTCGACCGGGAGAAGCTCCAGGAGCGGCTGGCCAAGCTCTCCGGCGGGGTAGCGATTATCAAGGTCGGAGCGGCCACTGAGGTCGAACTCAAAGAGAAAAAGCAGCGCGTAGAAGACGCCCTGTCCGCGACCCGAGCAGCAGTCGAAGAGGGCATCGTACCGGGCGGCGGAATAGCCCTGATTCGTGCCCGTGCCGCCCTGGACAAGCTCGACCTCAGCGGAGACGAAGCCACAGGCGTACGCATACTGAAAACAGCTCTGGAGAAACCATTGAAGCTGATCTCCGAGAACACCGGAGTATCAGGTGAGGTCATACTGGCCGACAGCGTCAAAGCAGAGGGAGACTGGGGCTACGACGCCGAGACTGGAGATTTCACCCACCTCCTGGAGCGAGGGATCATGGACCCGGCCAAGGTCACTCGGGCCGCCATTGAGAACTCGGCCAGCGTGGCTGCAATGGTGCTGACCACCGAGTCACTGATAACCGACATCAAGGAGCAGGCTCCGGCGGCGCCACCCATGCCTCCGATGGACTACTAGGAACCGGGAAACCGATCCCGGATTATCCAAGCCGTTAAGAAAGAGGGCCTCGTAAAACCGGGGCCCTCTTTTTTGCTTTGCGGCCGGCACAAATCCTCGGCCCGGGTCCGGGCGTCTACCTCTTCACTCGGTCTGAAGGCAACCGCCGTCATGCTTGACAAGCCCATCGAGCGAGGAGGTTAATATTAACAGGGAGATTTGCCCTGCCAGGCGTCCATGAGCACCGTCTTAAACGCATTGGAGGGCTTCAGACGAAATCTCCGCCAGGAGGAGGTGGGGTGGCCACCAGGCAGGGGAACAGGCCCAACCCGAAGTCACATGCTACACGGGTCTGGCTATGATCATGTTCACAAGGATCAGAAATAAGGTCTCCGGTGCGGGAAACCTGCTTTGGTTGGCTGTGGCGACCCTCGTTGCCATCGTAGTCGCCACCGGGGGCTGGCGAGTGGGTGCCGGCGTCGTGCCCGTGGCCTTCGATGCCGAAGACCGTCTGGCCGAGTTTCGGCAGATCTCCGTGGGCGAGATCTTGACCGGCGGTCCCTCGGCCCTCGAAGACCTGGACCGGCAGGTATCGGAGGTTTACGCAGACTTACGACCTGCCAGTCGCACAATGCGCTGGGTCGGACGCTTCGCTCCGGCGCTTTCCTGGGCACCGATAGTGCGTCAGGAGGTGCGCTCCTGGGCTGACCAGTTGGAGCGCGTGGAAAACGACATCGCGGCAGCCTCGGCCCTACTGGACTCGTCGTCGCTACTGCTGGACGCCTACTCCGATGCCCAGACGGCCCTGGTGAACACGGAGGCCGGGCAGCCGATAACGCTTCTACAAGACCGGTTCAGGGAGATGGAGGAGTCCTACGCCGTCGGCTTGAGCGCCATTGAAGACGCCAAAAGGGGTGCACGAAGCCTGAGTATCGTGCTGGAGGGACCGCGTCTACGAGGTCTGACCGGCGACCTGAAAGTCCTGGAGCGGCGGATACAGGAGGCGTCCGATGTCGGAAGGCGGGCGTCGGGCCTGCTGAGCGACCTGCTGGAACTTGCGGACGACGCCCAGTCGCTTATGGCACAGTTTTCGAGTAGCGGTTCCGAGTCCGAGCCCTGGACCACTGACGTCTTCAAAGCCGCCCTGGCCCGGATGAATGACAACACCGAGTCCGCCAGCCTAAAATCGGATCTCCTGGCTGACCTTATCGCGCAGACAGGCCAGGCGGACGGCCTGCTCCCCGAACTGGATTCCGTGGACCGGCTACTGGCGGTTCTTCGAGCAGTTACGAGGGCTAGCCTGGTCGGGCTCAGCGCTATCGAGCCCGCCACCGGCGCGGTAGAGGGATCGGGTCTCCTTAACCAGACGGGAGGACTGATCGAGGTCCTGAACGGTTTCGACGAGCGCCGGGGTGAATTGGCCGAAGCGGTGGCCCGACTGGAGACGGCGCAGCGGATTCTCGACGAGATGGCGGACGGCGGCGAAGGACTCCCGGTGACCAACCGACTATCCGAGATTTCCGAGTTCGTAACCGACCTCCATGTTGGCCTACGGCTGGTCAGCGACATCGCGCCCTTACGCCGGCCGTTGCTGGGGGCTGACGGCGTCCAGAGATACCTGGTGCTGGGCCAATCGGCCGACGAGCTCCGAGCCATCGGAGGATTTGTCTCATCCGTGTGGCTGGTAACATTTGAGAACGGGGCGTTGACCGACATCGATTACGAGGACAGTGTGAGGGTGGACGACTGGGAGCGCCTGGAACTCTACCCCAAAGCACCGCCAGGGCTGGACGAGCACATGAACGCCTGGGTCTGGCTGATGCGAGACGTGTCCTGGGACCCGGACTTCCCGACGACGGCCGCCACGGCCGGGGACATGTATGCCATCGGTCTGCGGCAGGAAGTGGACGGCGTGGTGGCCATCAACCAGTGGACGCTGTTGAGCCTGGTAGAGGCGTTGGGCGATATCCCGTCGCCCGACGGCGAAGCGCCGGTGACTTCCCGGAACCTGCTGTCCGTGCTGGAGGAGGGTACGGACCTCCACGGGCGCGCGTACATGGACCTTGTGCTCCAGGGAGTGCTCGACAGGTTAAACGAGCCGATGTCCGTCCCCACGCTGATCAGGTTGGCATCGGCCCTGAACGACACACTCAAGAAGAGGGATACCCTGGTGTTCTTCAAGGACCCGGACCTGCAGTCGGTCGCCAGTGAGTCCGGCTGGGATGGGGCCGTCCGACAAGGGTCCGCAGACTATCTGTACGTGGTGGACTCCAACGTGGGCTGGAGCAAGGTGGACCGAAACATCCAGAGAGAGATCTCCTATGTGGTAGACCTCCGCAAAGAGCCGAGACCCAGGGTCAGCCTGAGCTTGAGTTACGCCAACCACAGCGGACCCGGCTCGCCGAACTGTCATCCACAGTGGCTGAACCGAGGCACCGACTACAGCAACCTGAAAAACGCCTGCTACTGGAACTTCCTCAGGGTCTATTTTCCCCAGGGGTCGCGTCTCCTCAGTAGCACGCCGCTGACCCTGTCCGAGGACAGTGTTTCGGTGGAAATTGGGCGTGGTGTCCCCGGTCAGGATACCGGTGCCATCTCCTCTGTCCACGAAAAGATGGTGTTCTCAGGGCTCACCTCTCTGGAGGCTGGTGAGCGAGGAGAAATCAACCTGGTGTATGATTTACCAGTGTCAGCGGTGCGACGCGACGGCACCAACATAAGTTACGAGCTTCTTGTCCAGAAGCAGCCTGGGGTGCGACAACGGGAGGTCTCGGTGGAGTTTATCGTACCAGAGGGGTATAGCCCGACTGCCAGTTCGGTCCCAATCGTGCGATTAGGCGATGCACGATTCGGGCTGGGTTTGACTCTTCAGGAGGACACCACGGTGCGTGTGGAGTTTGATAAGGATGCATACGGGTCAAACTAGGAACCCTGAAAGCGATAACCACGGGAACACCCCGGAACCGGGGTATGTCCCGCAGTTCCGTTCGCCATCGGCAGGGACAGTCTCTTCTGTCTCTAATCGGATGTCGTCACGGGCCGGGAAGAGGCTATGGTGGCCACTCGCACTTGTGTTGCTGGCCCTAACGGTGGCCACGGCCTGTTCTTCGAGCGACCCTGCGCCCGTCACCGGAGCGGCGTTCCAGCCCGTCCCCGACACTACCACCGTCGTGAAGCACGCCAGTGCGTCGGTCCTGATCACCTCGGGTGGCCAGGACTTACCCGCGATCAGGACGGTTGAGATAGTGCCCGAGACCATCGTATTGGACAAAGGGGAGTCCGTCCCTCTCTCAGCACGGGCCTTTGGGCCGGACGGAGAACCACTCGCCGACGTCGATTTCGTCTGGGCGGTGTCAGACCCCCGGGCCGGGGACATACAAAGGGGCGGCGAGTTCGAGGCGGGGAACACGCCGGGCGTGTTCTCCCACGCGGTCTCCGTTACCGGGGTCCAGAATACCGTTGACGGCATCCAGTACGCCATCGGCTCGGCGGGGGTCACCGTCATAGGCGAGCCGACAGTTTCAAGACTGAAGAGCGTAGTGATTCTCCCCAGCGATCCGACCGTTTCGGCCGGACAGATATTCCGGCTTTGGGCGGTGGCATTCGACCAGAACGGCCTGGTGATACCGGGGGTCAGCCTGACTTGGGAGGTGAACGACCCATCCCTGGGGCGCGTTAACGATATCGGCTACCTGACGGTCGAAGGGGACGAGGGCCGGTTTGCCGACGCTGCGACGGTGACCGCCCGCTGGGAGGACATCGAGATCTCTGCCACAACCGATGTCGTTGTGTTGAGCACCCGTAATGCGGACGACTTTATAAACGTCCAGGTCCTCCCGCAGAGGTTCTTCCTGGAGCCCGGCGACCGCCTTCGACTCAGGGCCTTCGCCCTGAACGGTCTGGGCGAGCTGATGACCGGCACACAACTTCGATGGAGCATGGAAAGGCCGGGTGCGGGTATCATCGACGGGAACGGCATGTTTGTCGGTGGAGATACGCCGGGGGTATTCACGGAAGCCGTCAGGGTTGAGGCCATAGTCCCGGGCGAAAGTGGGTTCATACGGGCAGAGGACTTCGCCTCGGTGGTAATCCAGGTCGAACAGTCGGCTCGACACCTGGAGTCCGTAAAAGTGCTTCCCAGGTCCGTCATCGTCGGTCCCGGCGGCAGGACCCTGCTGCTAGCACAGCCAGTGGACAGGTACGGCAGTCCCGCCGAGGACGTATCTATCTCGTGGGAGGCAGTACAGGCGGACGTGGGCGAGATAGACGAAAACGGCAGCTTCACCGCTACGGGCCGGCCGGGGACGTACCCCGGTGCGTTGAATGTTCGCGCCGAACAGACCGCCGACGGTGAGGTGATAACGAAAACGGCCGCGGTGGACGTCGTGATAACGGGAACCCTGACCGCGCTTGAGGTGAGGCCGGCTCTGGCTACGATCTCCCCTGGGAAGACCGTCCACTTCAGTCTCACCGGCCGGGATGAGAACGGATTCAACCTCACCGGTCTGGTGGCCCTCTGGAGCGTCTCAGACGAGCGCATCGGCACTATCGACGCCTTTGGCAACTTCACCGCCGGTGACGTGGCGGGCCATTACCAGGACGCCATCCAGGTCGAGGTAAAGCAGACCATCCCGGTTTCCAGGTAGGGCGGTGATGGTGGCCATGAGACCCCTGCTTCCGCCGCTCGTCCTCGCTGGAATCGCGGCGTTGGCGTTGGCCTGTTCCGGTGTTACGCCGGACCGCCCGGCGACGCCGGCCCCTTCCCCCAGTCCCAACAGCGACCGCACCCTCGTTCAGGCCGTGGTGGTCGACGTAATCGACGGGGTGACCATTGAAGCGGAAGTCGACGGCCGGACCTACCGCATTCGCTATCTGGGCGTGGACCTGGCTGCGGAGTTCAATGCCAATCCCGGGACCATCGACCTGTTCCGCGAGGCCCTGGAGTTCAACCGTTTCCTGGTGGAGGCACGGACCGTCGAGTTGGAGAGGGGTGAAGCCGAGACCGACTTCGAGGGCAACCTTCTTCGATACGTGTACGTCGACGGCGAGATGGCTAACCTGGCCATACTTGTCAACGGCTATGCGACGGTTTCGGAAACGGCCGGCGAGTTCCGATACCAGGCCCAGTTTTTTTCGGCGCAGGAGGGTGCCAGGACCGGACTCCGTGGTATCTGGGACACCGCAACGGAGGATGGCGAACGGACCCGAGAACCGGTGCCAAATCCGACCGCTACCACGCCATTCACCGGGGGCACTCTGCCGCTGCCTCCGGCCGGAAGCGGCAGTCGGATATGTGATTTCTCGGGGACCGAGGAACGGATTATTAAAGGCAACATCGACATCCGCACAGGCGGGCATGTCTACCATGTGCCGGGTGGTCTTTTTTACACTACCACCGTCGTGGACGAGGCACTGGGCGACAGGTGGTTATGCACCGAGGACGAGGCGGTGGAAGCCGGTTGGAAGAAGTCCAAGCGCTGATTGTTTGCAGCAGGACACCGCCTCTGAACTTCCCGCATACCGCTCCCGAAACCCTTGAATTGGTGAGCTAGTCAGGGTGCTATAATACCCCTGCGTGTCCGGGCCATCACCTGCTCCGTCCCCTGCCCGCCAGAGGCAGCCCACAGCTTAAACCGGCACCGGTCGAGGAACGCCCTTTAACAAGGGAACGGGTCCCTGGTCATATGCCGGTTGCCAAAATGGCCTTGGGTCAATGAGCACGATCGTGTCCCCGCAGAGCCGCCTTGCCGTCAGTCCGGCGCGGCGCGATGGTACACGCTTTGTCTTGTTCATGACCTGGTTTCGATTCGGGGGTACATTTGTTCACCCATCTGCACGTCCATACCGAGTACAGCATGCTAGACGGCCTGAGCCGCCTGGACCCCCTTGTCCTCCGGGCCAAAGAGCTTGGTATGGACAGCCTGGCTATCACGGACCACGGCGGTCTGTACGGTGCGATCAACTTCTATCGATCGGCCAAAAATGCCGACGTCAAACCGATCATTGGATGTGAGATGTATGTGGCTTCCGCAAGCCGCCACAGCAGAAGGCCCGGCGACAAGAGCCCCTACCACATGACGGTGCTGGCCAAAGATAATCGTGGCTATCAGAACCTGGTAAAGCTCGTGTCAAAGGCCCAGCTCGAAGGCTTTTACTACAAGCCCCGGGTGGACCGCGAGCTACTTGAAGAGTATCACGAGGGTCTGGTGGTCCTGTCAGGATGCCCCAGCGGCGAGGTCCCGAGACTCATATCCCAGGGACGCATGGACGAGGCCATGGCCACGGCGTCCTGGTATCGGGAGCTTTTCGGGGACTACTACCTGGAGCTGATGGAGCACGGGGAGATCCCGGAGCTACCCGGCATCAACAAGGGCCTGATGGAGCTGCATAAAACCCTGGAAATACCGGTGGTGGCTACCAACGACTCCCACTATACCTCAAGGGAAGAAGCGCCACTCCAGGACATCCTGATCTGCATCCACACCAATACCAACATCCACGATGAAAGCAGAATGAAGATGAAGGAGGACTCCTATTTCCTCCGGAGTCCCCAGGAGATGCAGGCGCTTTATCCCGAGCTTCCGGAGGCCATCACCAACTCCCAGCAGATCGCGGAGATGTGTAACCTGGAGCTGGACTTCTCTCAGCTCCGTCTTCCCGAGTTCGACGTCCCCGATGGCATGACCGCCGACCTTTATCTGAATCAGCTGTGTCAGGAAGGCTTACGGCGAAGGATTGAAAACGTCACGACGGCCGAAGAAGAGAGGCTGGCCTACGAGCTCGAGGTGGTCAAGCAGACGCGGTTTGCCAATTACTTCCTGGTCGTCTGGGACATCGCCCGCTTCGTCCGGGAACGGGATATCTCCTTCGCCGTACGGGGCAGCGCGGCGGCGAGCTTGACTCTCTACTGCCTGGGAGTCACCGACGTCAATCCCCTGCACTACCGGCTAGTATTCGAGCGTTTCCTCAACGTGGAGCGCAAGGAGATGCCGGACATCGACATGGATTTTCAGGACGATCGCCGCGAGGAGGTTATCAACTACGTGGTCTCCAAATACGGGCGGGACCATGTGGCCCAGATCATCACCTTCGGGACTCTTGGGGCCCGGGCCTCCATCAGAGACGTGGGACGGGCCTTAGCCATGCCCTACGCCGAAGTTGACCAGGTCGCGCGTCTGGTCCCCTTCAAACTGCACATCACCCTGGACGAAGCCCTTCAGCAGAGCCAGGAGCTGGACGGCCGGTACCGGTCCGATGAGGCTATCAAGACCCTGATTGACACCGCCCGAGGTCTTGAAGGGCTGACCCGTCACTCCAGCACCCACGCCGCCGGGGTGGTCATCTCCAAAGAGCCTTTGGACGAGGTCGTGCCGCTCCAAAAGCCCATCAGAGGCGATGACGAGAGCGCCATCATGACCCAGTACGCCATGGCCCCGATTGCGGCCCTGGGCCTCCTGAAGATGGACTTCCTGGGACTGGCTAACCTGACGATCCTCTCCAAGACCCAGGAGCGCATCGCCAGCACCAGGGGCACTGATCTTACGCTCCGGGATATACCGCTGGACGACGCCAAGACATTCGAGCTTCTGTCCAGGGGAGAGACGGCGGGGGTGTTCCAGATGGAGGGGGCGGGGATGACGCGGCACATCAAGGAGTTGAAACCATCGTCCTTGAGCGATGTGGCCGCCATGATCGCTCTGTACCGACCTGGTCCCATGGAACAGATCGGCACCTTCATTGAGGCCAAACACGGGCGGAAAGCGCCCCGGTATCCCCATCCGGCCCTCCGGGACATACTTGAAGAGACCTACGGAGTCATCGTCTATCAGGACCAGGTGCTCCTTATAGCCCAGACCTTCGCCGGGTACACCCTGGGCGAGGCTGATATAGTCCGCAAGGCCATGGGCAAGAAGATCCCCGAAATCATGGCCCAGGAGCGGGAGAAGTTCCTCCAGGGTGCGTTGAAGCTCGGTTACTCCAAAGAGCTGGCGGACGAAGTGTTCGCGCTTATCGAGCCTTTCGCTGGATACGCCTTCAACAAGGCCCACAGCGTCAGTTACGGGCTGATCTCTTACTGGACCGCCTACCTCAAGGCCAACTATCCCGCCGAATATATGGTGTCGCTGCTGAACTCTTACATGGACAACACCGAGAAGGTGGTTGCTGCGGTGGTCGAATGCGGTCGCCTAAAGATTCCTGTTTTGCCACCCCAAATCAATAAGTCCGACGCCGAGTTCTCCATGGAGACCCAGGAAGACGGTCAAACGGCGGTCCGCATCGGCTTGGCGGCAGTGAAGAACGTGGGGGCCGGCGCCGTGCGAACAGTCCTGGAGGCCAGGAACAAGGAGGGACCCTTCGCTTCTATCGAGCATATGTGCAGGGTTGCCGATCTGGGCAGCCTGAACAGTAAAGCACTGGAAAGCATGGTCAAGTGCGGCGCCTTCGACGCTTTCGGCGACAGGGGCGCGCTGCTGTCTGTGGTGGACCGAATCCTGACCCTGGCCCAGAGTGAGGCCGGTCTGCGGGACTCAAACCAGACCTCCATGTTCGACCTGTTCGGCGAGTCGGTCCCGACCCCTCTTGCCACCATCGTGCTGCCGGAGGTAGACACACCGGCCGTCCAACTGCAGACCTGGGAGGCCGAGCTGCTCGGATTCTCCCTGTCCACGAGCAGCACCCTGAGCGGTCTGGCTATTGATTCCGGCTCTGAGACGATCGTCTTTCGGAGTCAGATAGACGCGGACATGGGCGGCAGACAGGTGGTGCTGGCCGGACAGGTCTCCTCGGTCACACAGCGAACCACGCGGGACCAGAGGCCGTTCACCATCGCCACTCTTGGGCTCATGGACGGTACTATCGACGTGTTTGTTTGGGAGGAACTACAAAGAGCGACCGAAGGGCTCTGGGAGAACGGCCGTCTGGTCCTGGTAGTGGGCACGGTGAGTGTGAGAGGGGACCAGATCAGCATAAGCTGCTCCAAAGCCAGCGAATACGCCGTGGACGAAGAGGCCGGCGACAAGAGCGAAGTGAGAGCACCCGCCGGAGAAAGTGCACGCCCTGCCGTGCGGCAAGAGGCTGCTCATGTCAACGGCCCGGCAGTCGGTCAACCGGTCCCGGCGTCTGCCGCCAACGCCAGCACGGCCGTCGGGGCTGTCGAAATCCCTGCTCCGGCCCAGCCCGCAAACGAGACTCCCAGGCGATTAAACCTTCGCATCAGGGAGACGAATCAGCCGGTCGACGACCGGACCATGCTGGACGACGTAATGAGGCTGCTCCTGGCGTATCGCGGCAACGATGAGGTGAACTTGGAGATCGCCACAGAGGGCCATATCGTCACGATGGAGTGGTCCATGGTCCGGGTCACCGCGACCTCGGAGCTGGAGGAGCGGCTAGAGGAACTACTGGGACCGGCCGGAGACGTCTCGGTGGAGTCTGTGCCCTCTTGAAGTGGGTTTCCCTGGCCACAGCGCCGGACCAGCTGGTGGCTGAGATGTGGCGAGAACTCCTCAACGGCGAGGGGGTTTCGGCCATGGTGCGGCCCGGCGACACGTCCTCCTTCATGGGCGTCTCGGGCTACCCGTGCCGGGTCATGGTGCGGGAACACCAGCTCGAGACGGGCAAAGAGCTGCTGGAGGGGCACCTCGGACACGAGGTCGAGTAGCGGCCATCGTCTGTAACCGGCCGGCCGGCCGGACCAGGCAATGTGGCCCTCCGACTGGGTTCGTGGTGATCGCTCAAGGAAAATTCACCCACGAAAATAGTCCGTGTCATTCTGAGCCCCGATGGTTCGGGGCGAAGAATCTGGAGTGGGGTATCCCCACTGTCGCCGCAAGTTGGGACCCGGCCCCCCCGGACCCTTCGACAAGCTCAGGGTGAGCGGGGTTTTTCTACGCTCAGGGTGAGCTTGTCGAACCATCGGCCCCTTCGGTCTCCAGGGTCAACAGAGACTGTTTGAGGTCCAGTGCGGAAGTGCCTTTGCCGAACCCGTGCAGACCGCCGTCGCTGCCGATGACCCGGTGGCAAGGGATGATGAGAGGCAGCCTGTTTCTAGCCATTGACTGGCCGGCAGCCCGCGATGCCCTGGGGTTCCCGGCCTGGGCGGCCAGCCATTGATAGGACCTGGTCTCGCCCCTGGGTATGGTGCGGCAGGCGTCCCATGCCGCGCGGAGAAAAGGCGTGGCGTCGTCCACGTCTATAGGCTCGTCGTCAAAACTAACCGGCTCATGTTCGAGATAGCTTATTAGCTTGAGTTTCAGGTCGGTAAACCGTTCGGGAGACAGGGAAGCATTATCTGCCTCCGGGCCCAGGTCCGCCATGCATTCCGCCGGCGAGTCCTTGGGGAGCGTCGTCCGCCGAAGTCCCCCGGGTGATGCCAGAAGGCCGACCCAACCGAGTGGTGTCTCGAAGATATCGTATTGGAGAGTCATCCTGTAATCTCCTCGGTGTTG
>CAZEDC010000108.1:0-19426 GCA_964510985.1 uncultured Dehalococcoidia bacterium | reverse complement strand
TTATGTTAGTCCTACAAGGGCAGGGACCATGTCGGCAGCCAGAACGACCTGCGGTGCCGGCGGTCTGTAGCCCAGCGAGCTATGTGGCCTGATGCGGTTGTAAGTTTGTCTGTACTCTTCTGTCAGTACCGGTACGCTATTATCGCCAGGAAACGAAGCCAAACAGCCAGATAAGCGGAAGTCGTGCATGATGGCGGTTCTCTGTTGGATTAGCGTTGCCAGGTCCTGAGTGCGACTCGAGTAGTTCCCCTCGAACTCTCCACGGGGAGATTCGTCATCAGGGGCCTGGAGATTGACGAGGTGTGGCTGATCGGAGATCCGCGATACGACAATAAAGAACCGCCCCCGTACCGACACCCCGGAGGCACGTTTACGCCGGGCCCCGGACCAGGATAATTCTCCTCGTCCTACCACATGGGCCCCGGAACAGCGAGTTTAAGACGTCGGTACGGGGTCTCCTACCGTAGACCATCGATACGTGACTGTCAAGTGAAATAAAAAGAAGAAGAATGAAATTCAGATGGATGGGAACCGTATATTGATCGGGAACCGAACTCTGGAATGGTCTGTTCCCCGGATCTGCTAGGGTTTCATCTGGGTTACCATAGTGTAGATCCTCTGGGCAACGTCACTCAGAGCTGCCACCGCTACACTTAGTTGCTCGTTGTGCCCTTTCGGAAAGTTCGGAGTCGATATCTACTCCGGTCACACACCTTCCTCAAAGCTAAGTGAACCACTCAGACGCCCACACGAGCCGTGCGGATTGTAACCTTCGCCAGACAAGTGGTAAATTGACCGCGGGAGTACCGCTCCAAAATGGGGGTCCCTCAGGTGAAGCTAACGGACTGGTGTATTCAGGTAGCTCCAAAAGGACTACCTTTTGAAACAGGAGTGGATTCGGTAGTTATATCTCACTGCCCCGCAAAACATAGTAGTGACTGATTCCACGACTCGCTAGTTTCGCCTATATGAGGAGATCGGTGTTATTTATTAAGACACCACCCTAGTCATAATTGCAGGGACTGCGGATTGATGACGGGTCTCAAAGTGTCCCATTTTCGCTGATTGCCAACACTCTTTCCTCTTCCTGGCCAGTAAGGGAGGCAGGTCACACCCAGATCCGTTCCTTGACCCCGCCATCCGTTTGCCTATAATGGCGGCAGCAGGTCTTTTAAGAGTTGTACCTGCCACTGATTCTCATCCGATAGAAACGTAACTCCATAAACGGTCTTGAGACCCGATGCTTTCGCGATGGTCGCAGACCTGACTCCTTGGAGGTGGCACTCTTGAAAGAGATTCGTGTGATGGCGGTCTGCGGATTTCTCGGCTACGGCTTTCCAGTGGAGTCTTTAGAAGCAGGTCTCGCCGGCCGTCCTCATGTTATCGGCGTTGACAGTGGCTCCACCGACCCAGGTCCCTACTACCTTGGAAGCGGCAGCCAACTCATAAAAAAGCCTCAGATGGTGAGGGACCTCGGTCTCTCGTTAGCCGCCGCCCGAAAAACCGGTGTGCCGTATGTCATCGGCTCGGCGGGCACCGCCGGCGGGGATCCCCACGTAGACAGTGTCCTGGAAGTCCTGTATGAGGTCGCCAAGCGCGATGGCCACAGGTTCAAACTCGCCGTCATTCGGTCTGAGATAGAAAAGAATAGCGTGAAACAGGCCATCCGTGGAGGCCGCATCCGCTCCATGGGAAAGCTTCCCACCCTAACCGAAGAGGATGTGAACCAGAGCGTCCGTATTGTCGGTCAGATGGGGGTTGGGCCCTTTATCAAGGCCTTTGAAGCTGGTGCCGAGGTGATAATAGCCGGACGCTCTTGCGACACCGCCATCTACGCCTCCATGGCGGTAATGAAGGGGTACGACCTCGGCCTGGCATATCACATGGGCAAGATCATCGAGTGTGGTGCAATGTGCGCCACGCCCGCCAACGGTTGTGACGGCATAATGGCGACCCTCCGAGACGACCACTTCGAGTTGGAGCCCTTGAACCCCCATAGGCGCCTGTCTCCGACATCGGTGGCGGCGCATATGATGTACGAGCAGCCCGATCCCTATGTCTTCTATGAGCCCGAGGGAATGGTCGACCTGAGAGACACCGAGATGGAGCAGGTAGACGACCGACACGTCCGAGTGCGGGGGACCCGGTTCATACCTGCCTCTACACAAACTCTGAAGCTGGAAGGTGCCCGGCTATGCGGCTACCGGACCATATCAGTGGCCGGAATGACTGACCCAATCCTGATCGCCCGCCTGGATGAAGTGGAGGTAATAGTCAAAGACACCGTCGCGGAGATGCTGCACCACGACCTGAGTCCCGGCGACTACGAACTCAGGTTCATCTATTACGGGCGGGACGGTGTGCTCAAGGGCTCATCCACAGGGCCGGAGACCGCGTCCAAGGAAATCGGCGTGGTGATCGAGGTCATAGCCGGAGACCAGTCAACTTCTGATTCTGTCCTGGCCTTAGCTCGCAGTTCTTTCCTGCACTGTGGTTTCGAAGGGCGTAAGGCAACGGCTGGTAATCTGGCCTTCCCTTTCTCGCCATCGGATTTCCAAGGCGGCCCGGTCTACGAGTTCAGCGTCTATCACCTTATGGAGATGGAGGACGCCTCGGTGCCCTTCTCCGTCGAGTTCGAGCAGGTTGGTTAGCGCCGGCAAAGTGGGCCTAATGGATACCGAGTGTTACGGCCTTTGCCGATTTCCCTTATAGGCTCCACATCGCGAGGTGAGTGCGGTGGATCGATTATACGATTTGGCCGACGTGCTGCGTAGTAAGAACGCAGGGCCACTTTTCACCACCTTAGACGTGCTGTTCGCGGACCGAGGTACCTTCCAGCGGGTCTTAAGCAGCGAGGTGCTTACGCCGGACCTGGTAGCAGACCTGTACGGACTGGAACCCAGCGAAGTGAAGATCGTATTCTTCGACGCGGCCAATGCTGTTAAAGTAACCTTCCCAAGGGTGGGGCCCACATCGGGGGCTCCTGGTGATCGGGATGTCTACGGCGCCCAGCAGCATGTGCCACTCGCCAACGTATTGATTCCCTGAAGCCGTACACTTCCCTTGGTACCGCCAAGTCTTGTGGGTACCGCCAAGTCTTGTGCTGTAGGACGTCAGCGATAATGGGACACGTCTGAAGGGTAGAAAATCCTTGAGTGCCAGGGTGACCTGTCCGCTGTCACGGTCCCGGCCCTTGTGGGCCAATTATAACGAGTGGTACAAAGATTGGGGGGCAGATTAGATTCCGTGGGCTACCCGACTTCTGCCCGATGCAGACTATGCGTTGCGCCGCCTAATCCGGCCCGTGGGGCTTGACCTCCCGGGCGAACCACCCGATGCGGGGCACCATCTCGTCTGGAGGATAGGACCAAATCGCCCCGTAGTATCCGCAACCCGCGCCCGCGTACTCGTTGATGGAGCGCAGGAAGTCGTCGGGATCGGTGAACAGGTCGAACTGCTGAAGGGCTCCCTTGACCTCGCCCTGAATCCCCATGCCGTTGCGGAGGGTCCTCAACCGCTCCATACCTCTCCGGTATTCATCCGGCTCGATCTTCGTGGGAATCCACACGTCTCCGTGGCGGGCCGTCAACTCCATCATGCGCCTGCCCTTGACGCCGAACCACAACGGTGGATGCGGACGTTGAACGGGCCTAGGCACTATCTGCGCCCCCTCGGCGGAGTAGAATCGCCCCTTGAAATCGACCGGCTCGCCCGTCCACAGCCTGGTCATCAGGTCGAGGGCCTCGATCGTTCTGTCTACCCGAACGCCGTCGCCGTCCCATTGGCTGAACCCGTCAAACTCTGGCTTGTGCCAGCCGGCCCCGACGCCGAGGATCGTGCGGCCCCCGGAAAGGATGTCCACGGTAGCCACGACCTTGGCCAGCTGTGCCGGCGGCCGGAAGGGGATTGGCGTGACAACGGTGCCCAGTTTGATCGTTGACGTTATCCCCGCGACGTAGGCAAGCGCCGCCCATGCGTCCAGCGTGTCCGGCCCGGAGGGCAGGAGATAGTGATCCCACATCAGGAAGGAGTGGAACCCCGCCTCCTCGGCGGCCGTGGCCACCGACGTTATCAGCTCTGGACGCAGGTAGCCCTCCTTCACGGGATAGATCAGCGAGTACTCCATGGGTCTACCCTCCTCTCGCACTTGGTAACAAAAATAAAAAGGACATCGTAAAGTAAGGCGACGTCCTTGCCGTTCACCAGGTCTGAAGCCCCCAAACACGCGAACTCAGAACGGCAGAATCCATGGTGGATAAGCCGAATCTAGCACTCTATCCGTAGGCTGTCAAACTCCTGTCAAAATTGGATTTCAACACCCACAGAGATCCCCTAACCACTCTGTTACTCGACGGCAGGAGGATCGGGGAGAAGGATTATGGTTATCATGCAGCCATAAACACCTGCAGCCCGTGTTCAAGGTGGAGTTCGTCACCAATCCCGCTCCAATAGCATTTCCTTTTGGAGCCCCCTGCAACGGTTGTCTGACCTGTTTTTGTGGGACTAACATGACGAGTGGTGCAAAGATCGGGGGCAGGTCAGCATGGCTGATTCTAGGCTGATCGAGCCATTGAACTCACCTCGGCTGGTCGTTGAAGCAAAAAGGAAGGTAGCTGATGCTGCAGTCTTTGAGGACAACAAAAGGGCGAATATTCATCGCCTTTGTCACGAGCGTTGTCTTTGCGGTGCTCTGGATCGCCTACGAGTTGCCAGTTGCCATTTTACCCGCGATTCTTTCGGGTCTCTGGATTCCGATGTTTGCAAAGCGAAACGAGCCGGTGTCGCCCCGTCTCAAAGTGTGGTTGTGGGCCGCACTTGGTGTCGGTGTGTTGTCATTAGGGGTGGCCATTATGGTTTTCTTTCTGACCAACAATTGATCGACACACGCAGGACGTCAGCGATAAAGGGATACCTGGGAGTTACCGGAAACCAGTCGTGGAACGTGATATTCAAGCTGCCAGCAAGACCGGCAGCCCGTGTTCACGGTGGAGTTCGACCCTCCCCCGTCTCCACTATAAACACCACGCTACTCAGTCAGGTTTAGTAACCTGAGCTGCAGGGGGAAGCTTAAGCTGAAAGTTCTGCCTATTGTCCCTTTAGCTCCACCTGAGGGGACTCGAACCACTCACCCACGCCGTGATCCTCTGGCTACGATTTCTTCGATCCGGCGTGTCTGCTCTTCCGCTGGAAGCACTGTGAGTGACCGCAAAGTGTGGGCTCCTATGATCCTTCCTACGATCGGATCACCAAGAGATAAGATGGTTTCCTTCGCCTGCGAGGCTAAATGGAGCAGCCGCAGAGTCTGAGTCACGTGTGCTCTGGAGACACCGAGTTGCCGAGCGAGGGCGACACGTGACGGCACCTCGCCACAGTCAATCTGGAGCTGCCACTCCTCGGCTTAGCTAATGGGATTACGGTGTCGCTTGGGCAGTGCGGGTGGCTTCTCTAGCTGGCGAGGCAACTTGAAAGAGCAGGAGAAAGTTCTGTCTATTATCCCGTGTGGGGAGCCTAACTGGATTCGAACTCAACACTGATTGGTTAACAACCGGCCCGAGCCTCCTAGCCGCGTAGTGGTCATCGAATAGACCGTATCAGTGTCCGCGGTGGACTGGAATGGTAAACATTCTTTAAGACTCCAGGAAACCAGACGATAGAAATCGCGGGATAACTGCTAACCATTTTGCTAACGCATCTGCTAACAATGCCCAACACCCAGCATCATGTCAGCTAGGGAACCGAGGTTAAACTATGGACAGGGTGTTCTAAATTAATACTTGATAATCTAGAACATCATGGACTCTCTGAGACTCATAACCCAAAGGTCGCAGGTTCGAGTCCTGCCCCCGCAACCATGAAAATCAACAACACTTCCCAGAAAATGTGGTCCGGAGTCCCAAAGGGCTCCGGTTTTTGTTTGGTCCTGTAGCGCCTGGACGTCCTTCCCTGCCGGCAAAAACCCGGTTCATACCGGCCGGCAATGTTTGACAGCCGACCACCATGCCCGGTAGGATATCTGCTGACAGAACGAACATGACAAACGAGACCAGCTTCTACACAGCCATGACTATGCGAAGCCGGGGGGCCAGGGTGAGACCTGGGTTCCCTGCACGCATTCGTGTGCAGATCTAGGAGCCACAGACCCGAGCCACAGCCCCCCGAGTGAGGACCACTCGGGGGTTTTTATTTGTCTTACAAGATGAGGGAGGACGCCATGAGTCGCTACGAAAAACCGGACCGAGGGCATACCCCGATAGGCATAGGCATCCTGGGTATGGGCGTCGTCGGTACCGGCGTCGCCAGGGTACTGTTCGAGAAGGGCGAAGAGCTGGCCGCGAGGATCGGCCGTCCTATCTCCGTCAGAAGGATACTTGTAAAGGACCCGACGAAACCCAGACCAACCGACGTGCCGTCCGAACTGTTGACCACGGATCCCGGTGAGGTGTTATCAGACCCCGATGTTCATATAGTCGTTGAGTTGATAGGCGGCCGGGGAGCGGCGCGTGACTATCTCCTCGGAGCCATCGACCTTGGCAAGCACGTGGTCACGGCCAACAAAGAGCTTGTGGCCTGGCAGGGCCCGGAGCTGTTATCCCTAGCTGCCGGGAAAGACGTCCACGTGAGATTCGAGGCGTCCGTGGCTGCGGGCACGCCCGTGCTCGCACCGATCACCAGGGACCTGGCGGCTAACGATATTCTTTCCATCCGGGGCATCGTCAACGGCACCACCAACTACATCCTGACCCAGATGGCGACCAACGGTTTGGAGTTCCGTACGGCGCTCAAGAATGCCCAGGAACTGGGGTACGCCGAGTCCGACCCAACCAACGACATCGAAGGCATCGATGCTGCATACAAGCTGGCGATCCTTTGCAACCTCGCGTGGGGGGTCCACATGGACCCAAGCACGGTCTACCGCGAAGGGATTGCCAACATCGAAGCACGAGACCTGACCTATTCATGGCGGACGGGACATACGATCAAGCTCATGGCGATAGCCCGCAAGTTCGGTGACGTATTGGAGGCCCGTGTGCATCCCGCACTGGTGCCCGATACGGTGCCGATAGCGCAGATCGGCGGGGCGCTCAACGCCATCGAGGTGGAGACAGATCTGGCGGGACAAATTGTCTTCCAGGGACCGGGCGCCGGGGCCTCTCCGACTGCCAGCGCAGTCGTCGCCGATCTCATCGAGATCGGCAGGGCTATCTCCCTGGGGACATGCAGCATAATACCGCCGAGGCCGGTAAACCGTCTGACGGTGCGTCCCATCGACGACCTCGAGACTCGGTACTATCTGCGACTATCCGTGACCGACCCTGCCGGTGTTCTGGAACCGATCGAGGAAATCCTCGCGAAGTTTGGGGTCGGCGTGCACTCGGTGATACACAGGGACACCGGTGCCCTCGGAGAAAGAGCCGAGCTGGTGCTGATGACCGATCGAGCCGGCGAAGCCTCATTGCAACTCGCCCTGAAGTCCTTAGAAGAACTGCCTGTGGTCCATGGTGTGATGATGCTCCGGGTTGAGGACAAGTAATCCCCGGCGGCGTACTTCAGGGGCGTGGCCGGCACGGGCGTGGGGCCGATCTGCGCTCTAGCGCCGTTGAGTTGCACAGTGTACAAGAGGGGTGTCTTCGAAATCCACCGTAGATGTCATTGCGAGGCCCGACGAAGGAGGGCTGTGGCAATCTTGCCGGAGAGCCAAACACCTTCAAGATTGGTTCGTCGTCCTTCACCCTCCCCCAACTAACAAACCAGCACCACTAAATAATTATCTCAAAATCTTCGCCGGGTGAGTTGTAGAGGGGGTTTCCCTCTCTACCAGGGGGTCTGGGGGCCTTTCCTGTCCGACGTACTTACAATGAACGCGTCGGACTCCGACTCCTCGGAGAGCCCGCCGAAGGGATACGCCCCCAGGATCAAAAACCTATGAGGGTGGGCGGGTGGGTGTAAGTCACCTTCGTTTTGAGATAGTCTCGAATTCCCGGAAAGTGTGGGATGAGGCCCTAACCGGACTCCGTCCCTTTTTTCTACTGTCTTGCCAGATGCCCACGAGACCAAGCCCTCCGATCGGTCCTCTATTGACAATGGCGTTATAATTGCCACATGACTATTAGTACAATAGAAGACTGGGTTGTTCTCGATCCTGTCCAGCCAATCCCCATCCACACCCAGATCAAAGAGCAGATAAAGTTAGCCCTGGCCCGAGGTCACGTTGAGCGCGGCTCTCGGCTGCCGACGATTCGGGCGCTGGCCCGAACCTTGGATATCCACCCCAATACAGTCGCCAGGGCCTACGCTTCCCTGGTGCTGGACGGTGTCCTGGTGGCCCGACCGGGCAGGGGGACCTTCGTCGCACAGGACGACGGAGGTCCCGGACTTCAGGCCGAGCGAGAGGCACGCCTCAACTCCATCGCCACGGAGGCGCTGGTCGAGGCGTTGAGCCTGGGATTCCCCCCCGAGCAGGTCGAGGCCAGTTTCGCGCTCCGGCTGGCCCGCCTTCGGCAGGAGGCATCACGGACCGGGACGGTGACGGACGTCGAAAACGAACCCGACCCGGACCTCGTAATGGCTGGTAGCCACGACCTCGCCTTCGAACTCCTGACAAGCCATCTGCGGCGGCACTCCGGCCTGCGCACGATCGCCACCTACGCCGGCAGTCTGGCGGGCCTCATGGCCCTGGCCAGGGGCGAGGCCCACGTCGCGGGTTGCCACCTGCTGGACGAGGAGTCGGGCGAATATAACCTGCCCTTTGTCAGGCGTGTGCTCGTCGGAGAGCCGGTCGTGGTCGTCATCCTGGCCCAGCGCAAGCAAGGACTCCTGGTTCCCAGAGGCAATCCAAATCAGATCGAAGGTCTGGAGGGCGTGATTAAACGCGGCTTGAGGTACATCAACCGGCAAAAGGGCTCCGGGACCAGGGTGCTTCTCGACTTTTTGCTCAGGCAGAACGGGATCGACAGTACCCAGGTCGTCGGTTACGGCGAAGAGGTCGAGACCCACCTGGCGGTGGCCGAGGCCGTGGCCACCAGTCACGCCGACGCGGGACTTGGAATCCTTGCTGCCGCCAGGGCCTTCGACCTGGACTTCATCCCGGTACGCGACGAGCGCTACGACCTGGTGCTGACCAGGCGGAGCCTGGTATGGCCGCAAGTCAAAGCGATGCGGGGCGTTCTTGAGGGCCAGGAGTTCAAGGACTCGGTGAATGGATTGGGTGGCTACGACACTTCCAGGACCGGGGACGTTTTGGCAGAAGTAGATGGATAGGGTGGGGGCTTTTTGAATCCAGTAAACCGGCGGCCCTTTATACTAACGGGCCTCTTGGTGCTGGTTCTGTCTTCCTGCGGCTCCAGCACGGGAGAAAAAAACTCGGAGGTTATACTGGCGACCACGACAAGTACGTACGACTCCGGCCTCCTCGATGTCCTGATACCGGTCTTCGAGGATAGCACGGACTACAGCGTGAAGCCCATTGCCGTGGGCACGGGAAGGGCGCTGGCCATGGCCGAGCGTGGAGAGGCCGATGTGTTGCTGGTGCACGGCCCGTCGGCCGAAGAAAAGCTTCTGGAGGCGGGTGCTGTCGTGAGCCGGACGCTGGTGATGCACAACTTCTTCGTCCTGGTGGGCCCCTCCTCCGACCCGGCGGGGCTTCGTGGCGTGCAGTCCGCGGCGACGGCGATGAGCCGGATCGCCGACCACGATTCGCTCTTCATCTCCCGTGGAGACGATTCGGGCACCCACAAGATGGAGTTGGGCCTCTGGACCGTAGCCGGGATAAACCCGTCCGCTTCCTGGTACCAGGAGGCGGGGCAGGGGATGGGCGCAACCCTGGGTATCGCCTCGGAGAAGTCGGCCTACACCCTCACCGACATGGGCACTTTCCTCGCACTGAAGGACAATCTCCACCTGAAAGCTCTGGTGGACCGGGACCCATCGCTCTTAAACATATACTCGGTCCTGCCGGTAAACGGCGACCGCTTCCCTGAAGTCAACAGCGAGGGTGCCGGGGCGTTTGCCGAGTTTCTGGTCTCCGCTCAAGCCCAGGATTTAATACGGGTCTTCGGCGTGGAGAAGTTCGGTAAACCACTGTTCATACCCGATGCCGGGAAGACCGAAGGGGAATTGGGGCGATAAGATGGATCTCGTTTGGGAAGGTATTCGACAGGCCTTCTGGCTCATCGTACGCCGTGACCCGGAGGTCACTGAAGTATTCCTCCTGACCCTGCGCGTCTCCGGCTCCGCCACGCTCATCAGCATGTGCATCGGAGTGCCTCTGGGGTCCCTGCTGGGCATATGGCGCTTCTCCGGCCGTGGCCTTGTTAGCACACTGGTAAACACCGGGATGGGCGTCCCACCCGTCGTGGTTGGACTGGTGGTGACCATCATGATCTGGCGGAGCGGACCCCTGGGGGCCCTGGGAATCCTCTACACTCCCTGGGCCATGGTCCTGGCCCAGGTGGTCATCGCCCTGCCCATCGTTACCGGCGTCAGCATGGCGGCCATGTCCCAGGTGGACCCACGACTCCGCCACCAGCTTTTCGGACTCGGCGCGTCTCGTCTCCAGGCATTCTGGGTCCAGGTACAGGAGGCGCGACTGCCTCTGCTCACCGCGGTTATGGCCGGCTTTGGCGGCGTCATTTCGGAGGTCGGCGCCGTGATGATGGTGGGCGGCAACATCAAGGGCGATACACGTGTCCTCACCACCGCCACGGTGTTGGCGGCCAACCGTGGAGAGTTCGGCCTGGCCATCGCACTGGGCATCATACTCCTGCTCCTGGCCTTCTCTGTCAATCTGGTCCTGACGTTCCTTCAGCGGAAGGGACGGCTACAATGAACGCCCCCGCCGCGGAGCTGAGAGACGTGCAGGTGGTGTACCATGGCCGCCCTGTCCTGGACGTGCCCAGTTTCTCCATCGAGTCCGGGGTGACGCTCACGGTAATCGGTCCCAACGGATCGGGTAAGAGCACCATGCTCAAGTTGCTGGCCCTTCTGGAACGTCCTACGCGGGGCCAGGTCCTACATAACGGGCAGGCAGTCACTAACGGCGGGAACGCGCTGCGCCGCCGTCGCCGCCTGGCTCTGGTGATGCAACAACCCTTGCTGAGGAACGTTTCCACATGGGAGAATGTTGCGACCGGTCTTCGCTTTCGCCATTCGCCGCGAAACGACACACGCCGTCAGGTCGAATACTGGCTGGAAAAACTCGGCATCGCTCACCTGGCGGAGCGTAACGCACGGTCCCTATCCGCCGGCGAGGCACAGCGCGCCAGTCTGGCCCGGGCCCTGGTACTGGAGCCCGAGCTCCTGCTGATGGACGAGCCCTTCACGGCACTGGATCCGCCGACGCGCCAGTCCCTGCTGGACGACCTGCACGATATTCTGGACGACGTCCGCACCACCACGGTGTTTGTTACCCACGACCGCGGCGAGGCCCAGGTACTTGGCGACCGGCTGGCGGTCCTCATCGATGGCAGATTGCGTCAGGTCGGTAGTCCCGACGAGGTCTTCTCCACCCCAGACAGCGAGGAGGTGGCCTCATTCGTGGGTGTAGAGAATATCCTTTCAGGTCGGGTAACCAGACAATCCGATGATCTGGCGACGGTCACCGTGGGGCAGGGCCAGGTTACCCTGGTCGGGCGGTTCACGGTGGGTGAAGAATTGGTAATGGGGGTACGCCCGGAAGTGGTTGTTCTGGAGCCGGTCTCCCGTGAAGATGCCCGCACCAGCGCCCTCAACCGCCTGCGGGGTCCCATTGTCCGCATCGTACCTCAAGGTGCCCTGGCCCGGGTTGAAGTGGACTGCGGCTTCCCCCTGGTAAGCCTGGTTACCAGAGAGTCCGTGCTCAACCTGGAGCTTTCCCCCGGCGCCCACGTGCTGGCCGCGTTCAAGGCCACTGGAATCCACGTCATACGACGAAGCCATCCGGTCTCGGCGTTGAATGTTCTGTCACGATAGTAGGGGCAGGTTTTAAACCTGCCCCTACAGAGACCTCCCGACCAGGTCAGAGGCACAGGCGTTGGTTGGCTGGGTGATAGTGCGTAGCACCCGTGTTGAATAGGTCCGCGGGTGTCTGATATGGTCGAAAAGGTTTTTCAGCACACTTTCGATACACGAGGGACCCGATGCCGGACATTGACAGGTCGCCGCTCCAGCCTCTGGAAGGCCCGAATCCTGGTGACGAACAGGACGAGGAGCTGCGGAGGCTACGGGAGTTGGAGCGTGAGACCGTCGAGGCCGACCAGGCGGGCGAGGCCACGGACACGGTCAGGGAATACCTGCGGTCCATCGGCCAGCACGCTCTCCTGACCAAGTCGGAGGAGTTCCGGCTCGGCCTTGCCGTCGAGCGGTGGGTGCAGCTCAGGGGGCTTCGTCAGAGCTTCCGGGAGCATCACGACCGTCAGCCCACGGCGGCTGAGCTGGCAGCGGTCGTCTACGGCTCCCTCGCTTCGCAAAGAGATTTCCTGGCCGTCCTGGCACTGGCTCCCGGTACAGAAGGGGACGCCGGCACCCTCGGCACGCTTCTCGCCCAACCGCGAGTACGCACCCTGATCGACGAACCGCTGGACCCAGGCGCCCCGGCGGATATCGGGGCCCAGAGCAACCTCCCCGAAGCCGATATGACGTCCGGCATCGCCTCGGTTTCCCGGCTCTCACACCTGCTTCCACTGGAGGTCATAGCGGACCTGGAGCGGCCGGTCAACGACGCCGGCGAAAATATCTCCACGGACGACGTTGAGTCCCTCGCTCAGCGTCTAGGCCGGTACGAACAGGACATAAGAAACCTGTGGGAGCGGGTGGAAACTGAGGGCCAGCGAGCCTCCGAGCGTCTGACCAACTCCAACCTCCGGCTGGTCGTCAGCGTGGCACGAAAATTCCTCGGCAGGGGGTTGCCGCTGTTGGACCTGGTACAGGAGGGCAACCTGGGCCTCATGCGCTCCGTGGAAAAGTTCGACCCCCACCGGGGTTACAAGTTCAGCACCTATGCCACCTGGTGGATCCGGCAGGCGGCTAGCAGGGCCCTGGCAGACCAGGGACGTACAATCAGGCTACCGGTACATATCGTCGAGCGTCTCCGTTTGCTCGGTGTCGCCGAGCGATTGCTTATGCGCAAGCTCGACCGGGAGCCCAGTATGCAGGAGGTCGCTGACGAGTTGGAATGGGACATGGACACCGTCGAGAGCCTGGTGCGCCAGCGGCAGAGCACCGTTTCACTGGAGACCCCGGTCGGCGACCAGGATGCGACGCTGGAAGACCTCATCAAAGACACGTCCTCGTGGTCGCCGGACGAGACAGCCATCAGGATGCTGGTCAGGGAGGACGTGATACAGGCCCTGGAAGACCTGCCTCCTCGTCTAAGGCTACTGCTCTCCCTCAGGTTTGGGTTCGTCGATGACCGCCCCCACACTCTGGAGGAGGTGGGCGAGGTTATAGGTGTGACCCGCGAGCGGGTACGGCAGCTGGAGCGACAGGCCCTCGGCCTGCTGCGTCGCTCCGAAAAATTACCGTCCCTCCGAGACCAGGACCCGCCGGATTAGCCCTCAGTTGATGAAGACCATTCGTTTGCTTCAGTGCGGGAACGTGCCTCCGGTACGCGTTGGGACACAGTATTCGGTGTAATTCTGAGCGTAGCGAAGAATCTGGAGAGGTTGGCCCCAGGATTTGCCCCAACTTTGGTCTCAGTCCGCGGTTACAGAGAATCAACCCTTGATGACCCCGAGAGGCCGCATTCGGGCGACGCTGCGCGACAGCCCGGCGGCGTCCGCCACACGCACGACGTCGGCCACGTCCTTGTAGGCTACCGACGCCTCCTCGGCCAGGCCGGACCGACTCCGCGCCATGGCGATGATCCCCTGGTCCTCCAACTCCTGACGGATGTCGCGCCCCTTCATCAGCTTCTTGGCCCTGGTCCGGCTCTCGGCCCGTCCCGCCCCGTGACACGTCGAGCCGAACGAGACCTTCATGGCGTCGGCCGCGCCAACCGCCAGGTACGAGTAGCGGCCCATGTCGCCCGGGATCAACACCGGCTGTCCCGTCTCTCGGTACCGCTCCGGGATGTCCCGGTGACCCGGCGGAAAGGAGCGGGTCGCCCCCTTGCGGTGCACACAGACGCGCCTGCGTACACCCTCCACGACGTGCTCCTCGATCTTGGCGATGTTGTGGCAAACGTCGTAGACCTGCCACATGCCCAGCTCCGTCCACGAACGTCCAAACACACTCTCGAAGGACAAACGTGTCCAGTGGGCGATGCACTGGCGGTTGGCCCAGGCGAAGTTGGCCGCCGCCCGCATGGCCGCCAGGTAGGTCTGTCCCTCCGGGGATGACAGCGGGACCGCCGCCAGCTGACGGTCGGGCAGGTCCATCCCATAGCGGGCCGTCGCGGCGCCGATGACCTTCAGCGAGTCGGTGCAGACCTGGTGACCCAGGCCCCTGGAGCCGCAGTGGATCATCACCGTGACCTGGCCCTTCTCGCGGATTCCCATGGCCAGAGCGGCCTCTGGATCAAAAACCTCGTCCACCGCCTGGACTTCCAGAAAATGATTGCCGGACCCCAGGGTCCCTAGTTGGGGGCCGCCCCTCTCTTTGGGCCGGTCTCCGACCGCCTCGTCGGACGCCCCGTCGATACAGCCGCCCTCCTCCGTCATATCGAGGTCGTCAGGATCGCCGAACCCCTGCTTCACCGCCCAAACGGCCCCTTGGCGCAGCACCCGGTTGATCTCCTTGCGGCTGAACCTGAGGCGAGTGCCGGCCCCGGTGCCGGTGTGGATGTCTCGGAACAGGGCGTCCATAAGGTCTCGGATGCGCGGTCGGACCTCGGACTCCGTCAGGTCGGTCCGCAAGAGGCGCACGCCGCAATTGATGTCGAAGCCGACCCCGCCCGGCGAGATGACCCCGTCCCCGTCCGCATCGGTGGCTGCGACGCCGCCGATGGGAAAGCCGTAGCCCCAATGGATATCGGGCATCGCCAGCGAGTAACCCACGATCCCCGGCAGGAAAGCCACGTTGGCCACCTGCTCAAGGCACGGGTCGCCCACCACGTGAGGCAGAAGTCTCTCGTCGGTAAATATCCTGCCGGGAACCCTCATCCCGTCCTTGTAGGACTTGGGCAGCTCCCAGGTGTTGTCGTCCACCTTATTCAGGACTTTGGTCGAGTCCACGCAGCCTCCCTCTACACGTCCAGGATGACCTGGATGCGCCAGCCGTCGTCCCGCGAGACCTCCAGCCCATGATACGTCGCGGCCTTCACCGAGGTCGCCATACTGTGCCGCTCGGTATCGAAGCGCTCGCCCGTGCAGCGGGCCGTCAGGCACGTCCCCGCCTCGTCGACGCTCAGGTCGAACCGGTTTGGCAGGAAAAACTCGGCCTCGTACCGGTACAGCAGCTCGTTAAGCCAGTCCACCGCCAGGCTATCGATGTCTGACGACTGCACCGAGAACTCCACGGACTCTCGGGGTTCCACGGTATCCAGGTCGGCAACGATGCTGAACATGCCACACGCCAGCCACGACAGGGCGTCGGCCAGAGTCTCGCCGGTGGCGATGACTCCGACGTCGGCGGTGTGCTCCATTATCTCGTACGCGCCCACGCCTGCCTCCGGGTTGTGAACACAATGTCAAGCTCGAATTCTACTATAGCAAACATCCTTTGCGCGCCTGTGTCCCGCCTTTTCGCTTATACCTGCGTATGGTATACTGCGCTCGGCTATTTCGGAGCTTTTCGCATCGCCGTGACCGCAATGATTCCTGAAACCGCAGGGAAAAGGAACGTTTCGTGGCTGCCATGATCGAGTTGATTCAGAGCGGTAGTGTTACATCGGCCAAAGGATTCGCGGCCGGCGGGACCTACGCCGGTCTCAAGACCATGCAAGAGGACACGCTGGACCTGGGCGTTCTCCTGTCCGAGACGCCGGCCTCTACTGCCGCCGTATTCACCACGAGTAAGGTCATCTCGCCGTCGGTCACTCTCTCACGGGAGAGGATAAAAAAGGGAACGGCCCGCGCCGTGGTTGCCAACAGTGGTTGTGCCAACTGCTGCGTCGGCCTACAGGGCCTGACCGACGCCGAAGAGGTGGCGTCGCTGGCTGCCGAGCACGTAGGTGTCGACCCTGAAGACGTGCTGGTCTGCAGCACCGGGATGATCGGTGTCGAGCTGCCCATGGCCCTGATCCGTCAAAACATCGGCAACATAGAGCTGGCCGGCGACGGTGGCGACCGCTTCGCCCGCTCCATCATGACGACTGACACTCACCCCAAAACCCTGGCTGTGTCCCTGGAGATCGACGGGCGCCGGGTGACTCTCGGCGGCGCGGCCAAGGGCGTAGGCATGATCCACCCCGACATGGCCACCATGCTGGCCTTTGTCGCTACCGACGCACCGGTTGAGCAGGGGTTCCTCCAGACGGCGCTGACCGGGGCCGTGGGCCTCTCCTTCAACATGATCGACGTGGATAGAGACCAGAGCACCAACGACACCGCGCTTGTAATGGCCAACGGAGCGGCCGGCGGGCCAACAATCGAGGCCGGTTCCGAAGCCGCCGGACTATTCCAGGAGGCACTTACCTATGTATGCATAGCCCTGGCGAAGGAGCTCGTCAGCGACGCCGAGGGTGCCCAGCGGCTTATAGAGACGGTCGTCGACGGGGCCAGGACCGAAGCCGAAGCGCGGACCGCGGCCAGGGCCATTGTCTCCTCCTCGCTGGTCAAGGCCATGGTCCACGGTCGGGACCCCAACTGGGGACGCATCATGATGGCCCTCGGTGGCAGCGGCGTCGAAATCGAAGAGTCCAAGATCGATATCTTCATCAGCGACATCCAGATCGTCCACGAGGGGCTTGCCATTCCCTACTTCAAGGACGCGGTGGTCAGCGCCATGAACGTGCCCGAGGTGCGGTTCCGAATAAGCCTCAACATCGGCGACGCCAGTGCCACCGCCTGGGGCTGCGACCTGGCCGAAGAGTACGTTACGTTCAACTCCGCGTACACTACCTAGGGCCCGGTGGACCAAGCCGGTACCATGGAATCTCAGGCGCGCCAGAACAGCGACCAGTTACCCGACCCTCGTGACTCATCCCCCGATATCACCCGCCCGAATGAGTCACGGCATCGGGATCAAAATCCGACCAAGCCACGGAAGGAACCCCTAGCTCATGGGACGATAGTAGTTAAAATAGGAGGGAGCACACTGGGCAGCCGGGATACGACCCTGGCCGATCTGGTGGCCCTACAGCGGCAGGGCATAAACTCCGTTGTCGTGCACGGCGGCGGGAAACTCATCACCGAATGGATGGGGAAACAGGGCGTTCGCCCCAGGTTCGTCCGCGGACATCGCGTGACCGATGAGTCCAATCTGGACATCGTCGTCGCAGTGCTATCAGGCCTGATAAACAAGAAATTGGTCGCGTCGTTGCAGGCCCTTGGCGGCAGCGCCATGGGGATCAGCGGCGCCGACGGTGGGATGGTCCAAGCCGAGATCCGGAACCCTGACCTGGGACTCGTGGGAAACGTTGTCGAGGTCGATAAACGGCCCATCGAGGCCGTGCTGGACGCCGGCTGCATCCCGGTGATCGCGCCGGTGGCCATCCATCACTCCGACGGCACCGACCGGGCGGGGGCCTTACTTAACGTCAACGCCGACACCGTCGCGGGGGAGATTGCCGCGGCCATCCACGCCGAACGGCTGGTCTTCCTGACAGACGTCGAGGGAGTGCTGGACTCGTCGCGGAGGCTGATCCCCAGGCTGACCGAGCGTCAGGCCGGAGGCCTGGTGAGCAGGAACGTCGTGGGCGGTGGGATGCTGCCCAAACTGGAGGCCTGCATAACCGCTCTGAAGCAGGTCGATATCGCACAGATCGTCGATGGCCGCAGACCCGGCGCCCTCCTGGACACCCTCTCCAACAAAGAGTTGGGCACCCGAATAGGGTAGAGTAAGATATCGCGATCGAAAATGGACTGTAGAGGGGCGGGGATACCCCTGTCCGGGCGCAGCCCGGGGAGGGTTGGGCGGGTAAAACAATTGGGGTGGGGCAACCGAGAGAATGCCGCCGTTGTATCAATCCGCATGTGCGGAGTAACCAGGAGGGACCTACATGACAACCGATTGGAAGGCACTCGAAAGCAAATACTATATGTACTGCGCCCGCAGACAGCCTATCGTCATAGTACGAGGCGATGGCACAAAGGTCTGGGACGACACCGGCAAAGAGTACCTGGACTTCACCTCGGGTTGGGCCGTCAACAACGCCGGACACGCCAACACGGCGGTGGCCGATGCTATCACGGAGCAGGCACGGACCCTGCTCCAGACATCCAATGCGTTCTACACCGTGCCCCAGATCCAGCTGGCGCAAATCCTGGTGGAGAATAGCTGCCTGGACAAGATCTTCATCTGCAACAGCGGGGCCGAGGCCAATGAAGGAGCGGTCAAGCTGGCCCGTAAGTACGGTAAGCTGAACCGCAACGGGGCATACGAGATAATCACTGCCCTCAACTCCTTCCACGGCCGGACGCTGACCATGGTCGCCGCCACCGGGCAGCCGGCGTATCAGGCCACCTTCCAGCCGATCCCCACGGGTTTCACCTACGTTGACTACGACGATGTGGACGCCATCAAGTCGGCCACGACCGAGAAGACCGTGGCTGTAATGCTGGAGCCTGTTCAGGGTGAAGGCGGAGTCAACGTCCCCTCGTCCGAGTACCTGCGACAGGTAAGGGAGTGGTGCGACGCCAACGGCCTACTGCTGATCTTCGACGAGGTGCAGACCGGCCTGGGACGCCTAGGGACCCTCTTCGGCTACGAGGTCTCCGGT
Source organism: uncultured Dehalococcoidia bacterium (assembly GCA_964510985.1). GTDB lineage: Bacteria > Chloroflexota > Dehalococcoidia > Lucifugimonadales > CAZEDC01 > CAZEDC01. The sequence goes on along the minus strand of CAZEDC010000108.1, from coordinate 633 downwards.
GTAGAGCCCGACGTCATGACCCTGGCCAAAGGCCTGGGCGGCGGGGTGCCCATCGGGGCCTTCATGGCCAAGGACGCCGCGGCGGTCCTGGAGCCCGGCGATCACGGTTCGACCTTCGGCGGCAACGCCCTGACCTGCGCGGCGGCCTACGCCTCCACCAAATTCATCATCGACAACGACCTGCCGGCCAGCGCCCGCAAAATGGGCGAACATCTGGAGCGTGGACTCAATAAGCTAAAAAGTAACCACGAGTTCATCTCCGAAATCCGCGGGATGGGGATGCTGTGGGCCATCCAGTTCAACTCGGACATGTCGGCCGCCGTGGTTGCGGCCTGCAATGAGGCGGGCCTGCTCATGAATGCGCTAAGGCCAAACGCCATAAGACTCATGCCGCCGCTGACCGTCACCGAGGACGAAATAGACAGGGCACTGGAGTTACTGGAGAGTGGCCTAACCAAAGCGGCCGCCCAAGGTTAGAGCCATTCTCACCGGGCTCGTTTAGCAGGCTGCTTGTAAAAAGAGGGGTGCAGTCCCGACGAGTCGGGATTAGCCGGGAGTCTGAGGGCCTGTCCCTGTCCGACGTACTTACAATGAACACGTCGGACTCCGACCCTTCGGAGAGCGCAGCCGAAG
>CAZEDC010000107.1:0-8566 GCA_964510985.1 uncultured Dehalococcoidia bacterium | reverse complement strand
GATTGGTCCGATGCGTTTCGGTAACGCCTGTACAGAAAGCGGTTTCCCTCCGGGTTCGCCATTATTGGCGATCGGAACGTAGACAAATGATAATTAAATTACAGCGGCAGGTAAACCTTCTGGCCGGTCTGGGCGCTTCGCCTAACCGCCTCGGTGAACTCCACGTATTTGACGGCGAACTCGAAGCTGGTGTGGGTTATGGGCTCCAGCCCCCGGATGGCATTGATGAACTCCTCTTCCATCCGCTCGACCGTAACCTTCTCGGGGGGAACCTCGATGGGCGACAGCTTGTCATCGCCTTTTCGACCACCTGAGAGGGTCATATTGATTCCGTCCAGACGGATGGTGCCTTCTGTACCGTAGAACCACACTGCGTCCTGCGGAGCGTGCCCGAACACGTCGGCGAACTTGATGTGTAACAGCGCGCCCGAGTGGGTGTCGCAGAGTATCTCCACGTGGTCAGGAATAGTGACGAAGGCCGGAGTTCCATCGGCGTTCGGACGGACGGGGACGTTGACGCGTGACTGGGCCATAACGCTGGAGACATGGCCGATCCAGCGCATCACGCACTCGTACCAGATTCCCATATGCATGATGTTGTTGCCGCTCAGGTCACGGTCCTGGCGCCATTGAATCGGCGCGCTGGGATCAGCAAACCCGCCATGCAGAACAGACATATCCATCGACATGAGCTTACCGATGTACCCATCGAAGATCAGGTCCCGGATCATGTTGTCAACCATGAGCGTGTGAGGGGCCGGGATGACCTGGGTGACGAGACGGGGTTTCGCCTGAGAGGCGGCCAACATCTCGTAGGCTTCAGGGGCGTTCATGGAGAGGCGTGCCTCGACCTGGACGTGCTTGTTGGCCTCTAGCGCCGCCAGTACCATGGTGCGGTGCATGTACGGCCATGTGCCGATGCAGATGGCGTTGGTGTCGTCTGCCTGGACCAGGTCAACCCAGTTGTCGTACACCACGGGAATGTCGAACTCGTCCGCAACGCGCTGGCTGGACTCCCTGCTCCGGTTGCACACGCTGACCAACTCGACGTTGGGCATCTTCTGGAAGCCGGGGATGTGTCGAACCCTGGTGTTGTCGCCCGCGCCCACGAACCCGATACGGATAGTCTCGTCTGCCATTTTTACTCCTCCTAGCTCTTGCTCAGTCTCCGATATTTCGAAACCTGGTGGGAAAACGTCTTGTCGCCTGGACCCTGGTCAACAGAGAAGGCTTAACTCGACGGCGGGAACCAGAGCCTTCCCCGGCGCTCGGTCTCCGCCTTGAACAGGTGTCCCTCGCCGGTGGTCACGTAGAGGGTGGTCAGGTCGGGGCCGCCGAAGCTGCAGTTGGTGGGACGGTCCACCGGCGTGGGATGGGTCTCCAGAACCTCGCCCGACGGCGAGAACACGTAGATGCCGGGTCCGGGGCCTCCCTGCCGGTAGCCTGCGGTGGCGACGATGTTGCCCTCGGTGTCCAGCACCATGCCGTCTATACCGCGATGGGGCGTGAACGCGTGGAGGACCGTGTGGTCGCCCAGGCTGCCGTCGTCGTTTACCGGGTAGGCCCTCAGCTCACGCTTCTCGTCCGGATTGCGCCCGCTCTGGGCTATGTAGAGGGTCCGGTGGTCCAGCGAGAAGAGGAGGCCGTTGGGGCGCGTGGTGTCGAAGGTGACCCGGGTGATGGCCCAGGGGCCGTCGGCCCGTGGGTCCAACCGGTAGACCGAGTCGTGGTCCAGGTCCTTGTTGGAGCGGTCCTCGCTCCAGGGGCCGCCGGCACCCTCGTAGTACGGATCGGTGAACCAGACCCTTCCCTGCGGGTCTATGGCCAGGTCATTGGGGACGTTGAGCCGCCGGCCCTCGAAGCCGTCGGCCAGCACGGTGCTGGTACCGTCGGGCTCGTACCTGACCACACGCCGGGCGCCGCCCTCGCAGGCGTACAGGCGGCCGTCGGCCGCCTGTATCAGGCCGTTGGCGTTGTTGGTCCCGGTACGGAAGACCGTGGAGGCCCCGGTCCCGGGGTCATATCTCAGTATCCGGCTGGTCGGGATGTTGGTGAACAGCAGGCCGGAGCCGTCCCATGCGGGCCCCTCGGTGGTCCCGCCGTAAGGGCCGTCTACCAGATCGAATTCCCAGCTCATTCTTACCTCCGGGGCTCTGTTGACATTGCCAACCGCATGCACACTTCGGCTAGATGACCTCTTCGGACTCGCCGACCGCCTGGGCCTCGCCTCCCAGCCCCTCGCCCACGGCCCGGATGGCGCCGAACTCCTCGCGGAAGCCGTTGTGCATGGTGCGGGCATCGCTGCTGTAGAGCACGAACCTGGCCCCCTCTTTGAGCCACTTCTGGGTCAGGGCAACCGTCTGGTGGTGGATCAGGACCGGGGTACCGTGGGCCTTGCAGGTGCTAAGTATCCGGCGCAGGGCGCCCTCGTAGTCCGGATGGTCATACTGGTCGGGAACGCCCAGCGATATGCTGAGGTCGTTGGGACCGACGAACACAGCGTCCACGCCGTTAACCTTGAGGATGTTCTCCAGGTTCTCGATGGCCGGCACGCTCTCGATACCGATGATGCAGACGTTGTTGCGGTTGCGGTTTTCCAGGTAGGCCCTGGAGGCCTCGCTGGGGAGCTCACCGGTCTCGACCGCCTTCTGAACCAGCGCGCCCTTCAGCGGGCGCCACTTGGCCGCGCCCACCACCTCTTTCACCTCGTCCACCGTCTCGCAGTAGGGCGCCAGAACTCCGTGGGAGCCCGCGTCCACCGCCATGGTGACGTAATGGGAGTCGGGGATGGGGATGCGCACGATGGGGACGACGCCGCTGAAGCCGAAAGCGACCAGGAAGTCGGCGACGTCATCCCTGCCGCGGGGCGAGTGCTCGGTGTCGATGATAACGTAGTCGAGTCCGAAGGCGGCCATGGGTGTCACCCAACGAGGGTTCCTACTCAGGCTCAGCATGGTGCCGTAAACGATGCCGCCGGCCCTGACCTTTTGTAGCAACCCTTCTCCGTTCATACAGGCCTCCCTGGGTAGTTGGGCGCCGACGCGACGCCGGATAGATGAACCGAATTCACCGTGGCCGCGGCACGGCCTGATTGTAACTCCCTCAGGGACAGTGTCAAGGAAAATCCGGCGTTGACTGCGAGGGAGGCCGGGTGCTACTCTGGCGCAGCCATCCCCTGCGGAGTGTGCGTTGCGCCGAGTCGACCATAGCTGGATAATCCTGTCCACCGGCTTTGTCGTCCTGTTCTTCAGCGGCGGCTCTCGCTTCGCTTTCGGTCTGATGCTCAAGCCCATGGCCGAAGACCTGGAATGGAGCCGCTCCGCGCTCTCCCTGGCCGTTACCTCATTCATGATCGTCTCGGCGCTGGCGCTGCCCGTGGTCGGCCGCCTGGTGGACCGGTACAGCCTGCGATGGGTACTGGCGGTAGGAATCATCGCGGCGGCCGTCGGGATCGGACTCATGGGGCGTGTAACAGCCCCATGGCAGGTCTTTCTGCTGTACGGGATAGTCTTCGCCATCGGCAACGCGACCAGCTCAATATCGCCGGTGGGCGTGATGATAAGCCGGTGGTTCCCCAGGCACCGCGGGACCGCCACCAGCGCGGCCATATCGGGCAACGCCGCCGGACAACTGGTGCTGATAACCGTGCTGGCCTCAGTGTTGACGAGCATAAGCTGGCGCACGGCCTTCGCCATCCTGGGAATCGCCAATTTCGTGATAGCCCTGCCGCTGGTCCTGGCCTTTGTAAGGTCCAGACCTCCGAGCGACGGCGTCCAGCCAGCCATCGAGCCGGGTCAGAGCCGGGAACAGAACACAGGTACAGGCCGCCCGGTACTGCAGAGCGGGTCGGTGGTCCCGGACATACCGGCTATGCCGCTATCCTCCATACTGGCGTCCAGGCAGCTATGCCTGCTGGTGGTGGTCTACGGGATCTGCGGCTTCCAGGACTTCTTCGTCGCGACTCACGTGGTCGCATTTGCCACGGACCAGGGCGTGGGCTCTTTGCTGGCCGGGAACATGCTGGCCCTGATGGGCCTGATGGGACTTATCGGGGTGCTCCTGTCGGGATTCCTGGCGGACAAGTTCGGCGCGACCCGTCCCACCGCGCTGTGCTTTCTGGTACGGATCGCCGTCCTCTCTCTCATCCTCTTCTACCAGGACACTCCCGGGATCATTGTATTCGCGCTGCTATACGGGTTCACCTTCCTCATCACCGCACCACTTTCAGTGCACTTCGCCGGCTCCATCTTCGGTTCGGCCCGGCTGGGGACTGTCAGCGGGCTGATTTCAGGCGTCCATAGTGTGGGAGGAGGCATCGGCGCCTTCGTCGGCGCGGTCATCTTCGACTGGAAGGGAAGCTACGACGGCGCGTTCGCGCTGATGCTGGGACTGTCCGTGCTGGCCGTCGCCGCGACGATGCTGGTCAAGGAGAGGCCATGGGTCGCGAGGCCGAAGGCCGTATAGCCCTGGCGGTCTCCTGGCTGAGACCGGGTCAGGTGGACTTGCGGTTTCTGGCGATTCCGACGACAAATCCGGCCGTCCCCACCAGAGCCCCCACACCGACTATCCCGAATGTGGCGGCCACGCTCAACGCTGTGGCAATCGGGCCCAGCAGGAACGCTCCCCCGGAGCCGCCGACGTCCCAGGCCTGTTGCAGCGTGGCCATCGCCGAGCTGCGCTCCCGCGGCTCCACCCTGTCAACGGTGAATGACTGGATCCCCGGCTGGATCAGGCCAAAGCCCGCTCCATTGAGGAAACCCGCCCCCAGGAACATGAACCGGTTTGAGGCGGCGGTCAGCAGGAACATGGCGGAGGCGGCCGAAAGCAGGCCGGGTATGATTACCGTCGCCCTACCGGCCCGGTCGGCCACAGGGCCGGCTGCCAGCATGGCTGACATAGTGGTGAACGATGACACGGTAAAGAACAGGCCCGGGTTGCCCAGGCCACGGTCCTCGGCAAGAAGAGGGAGGAATGTGTTCATAGGCGCGGTGGTAATGGTATAGCTCAGGAACACGGCCGCGGGAAACAGGGCCTGGCGGCTGATCAGCGGGGCGCTCCAGCCCGAGGTCGTGGATCCTGGCACCTGGGTCCGGGCAGACGATATACCGAGGGCCAAAATGGCGCCCAATAGCGCGTTGCTCGCAGAGTACAGGAATCCAGCGGCGAAGCCGTGTTCCGTCATCAACCAGAACCCCATCACCGGGGCGTAGAGGCTGGATACCGCGATGGCGTTGCCCATGTAGGACATGGCCTCGGCCCGTCTGTGGATGGGGGCCAGATTGGCGACCATCGTGCTGTTGGCGACCGGTGCCATCCCCAGCCCGATGCCCTGGAGCATCCGGACCGGCACAAGCCACCACACGTCGGGGGCCAGGATGTAGAGGACGCTGCCCAGGGCGAATATGGCGGTGCCCAGGACGGCCATACGTTTGGCGCCGAACTTGTAGATCCAGCGTCCCACCAGGGGCCTCACGATGACTCCGGTTATGCCGAACGAGCCTACCACCACGCCGATCTGCCACTCCTCTCCACCCCGGTCCAGGACATAGGGCGGCACTATCGTGAACAGAGAAACGTACCCGACGAAGAGGAAGTGGCCCGTCAGGAGATCCAGTATGAAGTCGATGGTCCAGAGTCTTTGGCCGGTGGGGACCGGCGATGGCTGTGACAAGCTTTTTTCTGCCTACATGGATGCTGTGGGGCCGGGATGAGAGCCGCGTTAGGCCGCCGTCCGGCGGCAGTATACCCCATAGTTCCGGGCGACGTATTTACTCGGCACCGCTATCCGGCACGGAAAGCGACGTCTCAAACCCCACATTCTCTCCCGGTCAGGTACCGATTCGATACCTCATTTTGCCTTGACCCTCTATAGGTGCGGGTGTACTCTCGCACAGCCACCGCACCCGTGGTCGCCTGTGGAGACCACGATAAGGCCCCCAATTATGAGCTTACAGACAGCACCGCCCGTCGAAACAGGCGGGGACAAGCGGGCGGCTAAACACACAGCCCTCGCATCTCTGAGCCAGGCCTCCATTTTCGAGTCTTTCTATTTCCGAGACTTTCGATGGGTTTGGCTGGGCATGTTCGGCTCGTTCATGGGGTTCAACATGCTCATGATCACCAGGGGGTGGCTGGTCCTCCGGCTGGCCGACGACTCTCCGCTGGCACTGGCCCTGGTAATCATGTCCTTTGCCGCGCCGATGACCGTCGTTTCCCTGATTGGCGGTGCGCTGGCCGACCGGATCTCGAGAAAACGGATGGTGCTGCTGAGCGAGGGTGGAAACGCCCTGATGGCCCTTCTGCTGGCGACGCTGGACCTGACCGGCGTAGTGGACTTCTGGCACGTGCTGGTAATAGGCCTGGTCAGCGGGTCTATGATGGCTTCTAACATGCCCAGCCGGCAGGCGATGATCTCGGAGATCGTGCCCGAGGGCAAACTGATGAACGCCATCGCGCTCAACAGCTCAAGCATGAATCTGACGCGTATCGCCGGCCCGGCGCTGGCCGGAATGCTGATCGTGTTCATGGACACCGCCGGCGTGTTCTTCCTGATATCTGGAATCTACTGTGTCTCGATGCTCTCGATGACCATGGTCAGCGCAGGAAGCAAGCCGGTGGCAAAATCCGGAAAGGGCATAACAGGCGACATCCGCGAGGGTTTCGCCTACGCCGGCAAGAACTCAGCCCTGCTAAGCCTGATAATCATGTTGTTCATCCCGGGCCTGTTCGGCTACTCCTACTTCGTGCTGCTGCCGGCCTGGGGGAGGGAGGCCCTGGACGTGGATTCCGACGGGCTGGGTTTCCTGGTGATGATGATGGGAGTCGGGGCCCTGGTCGGCACCCTGTTGCTGGCCGCGCTGGGACGCCTGCGCCGCAGAGGTCTTTTCCTGCTGGTGTCGGCCCTGGCCTGGGGCGTCGCACTGTCAATCTTCTCGCAGACGACCTCCTACGCGGCGGCCATTCCGATATTGATGCTGATGGGTCTCGTCAGCTCGATCTTCATGTCTCTCACCATGACGCTGATGCAACTCCACTCGGCCCCGGAAATGCGCGGCAGGATCATGAGCATCGGCATGACGACCTTCGGGGTCATGCCACTTAGCGCGGTGCCGCTGGGCGCCGTGGCCGAAGGCATTGGCACTCCGGATGCGCTGTTGATCAGCGGAGTGCTCCTGGTGGCCTTCACGATGGTCTTCGCGGCCGTGTCAACCAGCATTCGAAAGCTGGCCTAGGGGTCGTCCCGGGCTGCCCCTTCCCCGAAGTCAGGTATTTGACCTGAGCGTCACCGCCGGCCAAAGGTTCCTCTTGACTGTACCCATGCCCGGTGCTAGCCTCGGAGTGATTCGAATCACAGGAGGCGCTCAGTGTCCATCAGCGAGCTTAAAGGCCTGGCACAGACCGTTTTGGGCCCTGTCCCACCCGAGAGTCTGGGGCCGACCATGACTCACGAGCACCTGCTTATCGATTTCGCGTTCATGCTGCTCCCTCCGACAGAGGCCTCCGACCAGTTTCGCGCCCATGAGGCCATCACCCTGGAGAACCTGGGCTGGGTGAGGTACAACTGGTTCAGCAACCTCGACAACCTCCTGCTGATCGACGAGGAGGAGGCAATAGCCGAGGCGACGCTGTACAAGCGTGTCGGGGGCGGCGCCATTGTCGACGCGACCACCATCGGAATAGGCAGGGACCCGCTGGCGCTGACCCGGATCGCCAGGGCCACCGGTCTCCACGTCATCATGGGGGCCGGTTACTACGTCGGTTCCCGCCACCCGGAGGACATGGACGAGAGAGCCGAGTCCGATATCGCGGCCCAGATCGTCGAGGAGATCAGGACCGGCGTGGATGATACCGGAGTCAAGGCGGGGATAATCGGCGAGATCGGCTGTTCCTGGCCGCTGACGGATAACGAGCGCAAGGTGCTGCGGGCCGCGGCGACCGCACAGAGGGAGACGGGGGCGTCCATCCTGATCCATCCCGGACGCAACGAGAGGGCGCCCCAGGAGATCGTGGATGTGCTGGCCGAGGCGGGAGCGGACCTCAGCCGCACGATCATGGGACACCTGGACCGGACCGTGTCGGACTTTGAAGTCTTAAAAGAACTGGCCGCCAGCGGGTGCTACCTGGAGTACGACCTCTTCGGACACGAGTCGTCGTACTATCCGCTGGCCGAGTTCGACATGCTCAACGACGCCCAACGTATGGATTTCATCCAGCGCCTCGTAGCAGAGGGCTACGTCGAGAAGGTGGTCATGGCCCAGGACATCTGCACCAAGCACCGGCTGGTGGCCTATGGCGGCCACGGGTACGGCCACGTCCTTCACAACATCGTCCCCCGGATGCGGAAACGCGGTTTCTCGGGACAGGACATTAACTCTATAATCGTGGAGAACCCGGCGCGGGTCCTCGCTTTCGCATGATGGCGCCGTGACACGGTAGGGGACCGGACGGTGTCGGCGGGTCTCATCGGTAACGAACCCCAAAATATTTAGTAATGATCTAAAAACCCTTGCCGGGGGAGTGCAGAGCCCCGACAAGTCGGGGCAGGAATAAAAACCCATGAGGGCGG